>DSBP01000052.1 GCA_011049465.1 bacterium
TAAGCATACTGCGCCTTAAAAAACTGATAGACCTTTTAAAGAGCAGCGGTTTTGATTACCGTGAGGAAGCTGTAAATTTTCATCTTAAAATAGCATTCCCCTTCTCATCCTTTATACTGGCGCTGCTCGGCGTCTCCATACCCTACCTTTTCCACACTACCCGCTCATACGCAAACGCCGCGCTTGGCGTTGTCTTTACGGTGATTGTAGCCTTCTTTTATATGGGGCTTGTTACTATCGGCATGTCTGTCGGAAATGTAGGAGCCCTGCCGCCCATGCCCGCTGCCTGGCTCGGCAATATCGTCTTTGTTTTTATAGGGTTTCTGGTGTTCTTTAAGGTAAAAAAGTAGCTATCTCTTTGAGAGATATGTGATTGGATTCATGGGCGTGGTTCTGTTTCTCAGCTCAAAATAAAGCGCCGGGCCGTGAAAAGACTCAGTATCACCCGCTTCTCCGATTTTCTGCCTGACTGCCACTGCCTGCCCTTCCCTTACAAACACCTCAGAGAGATGCCCGTATATTGAATAATATCCGCCTCCGTGGTTTAAAATAACCATTTTTCCGTATCCGTCAAACCATCCCGCGTAACCCACTGTTCCTTTAAACACTGAGAAGACAGGCGCTCCCTGATTTACGCTTATATGAATACCCCTGTTATTGACAATTGAGCCGAATTTAGGGTGGTTGTACCTGCCAAAACTGCTCACAACCCGTCCTCCCTCAACCGGCCATGGGAATTTTCCTCTCGAGCCCGTAAACGCCTCTCCTGCCTCTTTATCGGTCAGCTCAATACTGACCGCCATTTTTTCCAGAAGCACATTCAGGTTTTTCGCGCTTTGCTCAAGATCCTCAACAGCTTTTTGCTTTTGCCCTATATTTGCCCGTATCGTGTTTAACAGCGCGGCCTTCTGCTTACGCTCATTATTAAACCGCTTTGCCCTGTCGGCTTTTTCTTTTTTCATCGCCTCTATTTCCTGTCTGTAACTGATTATCGACTCCCTGTCGTCCTCAAGCTGCTTAATCGCGTTTGTGTAAGCAGCCACTGCCGCGGCGCTCTCCCTGCTGATTACTTTCATGAATTTATAACGTTTTATAAACTCAGAGAACCCCTTGGAATTAAAAAGAAACTTCACATACCCCTTTTTCCCTTTTTTATGCTCTCCCCTGATTATCCGTTCAACAGCGTTTTTTTTCAGTTCAATAAGCCTCTTGTTTTCCTCTATCCTGGAGTCGAGTTCCCTGAGGTTTCTCTCCAATACCTTTACGTTATTCTCAAATACAGCCATCTCTTTTCTCGTGATATCAAGCTCCCTCTCCAGCCTGCGCAGCTGACCGGCAGCGGCCTTTTCCTTTCCCCGTTCTCTGTTTATCAAAGCGCGTTCTTTTTTTATCCGCTCCCGCAGGGATTTTAGTTCGTTTTGGGTTTTTTGCAGGTCCTTTTTATAGTCCTTGTATTCTTCCTGGACAATCGCCGCGTTGATGTTATATCCAAAACCCGCCAATACAAAAAAAACAGTTGTTAGAAACACCCTTCTCACTTAAACATCCTTAATTGGGACAGCAGGCTGCCTGTGAAACCCAGCCCAATCCCCGCTCCAACCGAGTAAAGAAGCAGCCTTACGGAAAAATATTCCGGCCTGAAAATATGATATACGGAAAGATCCAGTCCTGTCTCCTGTCTGATTTGCGCTATTAATACCGTAACAACCCCGTAAAGCGCCGCCCAGCCCGCTGCGCCGCCAAACAGCCCGTGAATGACCCCTTCAGCGACAAACGGCATCCGTATATAGCTCTCATCGGCCCCTATCATCCTGAAGATATATATGTCCTGCTTCCTCGCGTAAATGGTAAGATTAATGATATTTGACACGACAAGCATTGACGCTATTATGAATATTATCCCTGCGGCAGCCGCAATAAACCTCACCGCGTTTACTATATTTATCAGGTTTTCAATCTCTCCTGCCCCGTACTGCACTTCCTCAACCCCGTCTTTTTCCCTTAAAAAAGAGGATATGCGCTCAATCTTCTCCCGCGTATATGTGTCGAGCCTGACAACAATTGAATCAGGAAGCGGGTTTCCTTCAAAAGTATCCATGACAGCCTTCATCTCAGGGTCCTGTATGAATTCCTGGAAAGCGTCCCATTTAGTGACAAACCTCACTTCCGCGACACCCGCCAATGCCTTTGTTTCCATTATTATATTATCCGTTTTATCCTGCGGCGTGTTATTTTTCAGGAACGCGGTCACCTCAACATTTGACTCAATATGCCGCGCCAGAAAGGTAACCCCTGACTGGACTATATAATAGGCTCCCAGCATAAAAACAGTAATCGCGATTGTCCCCGCGGAAATGAGGGACATAAAACCGCTTCTCTTTAAGTTTGTGCCGATCTCCTTAGCCCATCGCATCTGACACTACCTTTCCTTTGTCAAGCCTGATTATCCGGTGGCCAAGCTTGCTCATTATTTCCTTGTTATGGCTGGCTATAATAACCGTGGTTCCTGCCCTGTTTGCCTCTGTGAGCATCTCCATTATTTCCCACGAACTGTAATCATCCAGGTTTCCCGTTGGCTCATCCGCAAGGAGTATGGGCGGGGATGTAATGAGCGCCCTCGCGATTGCGGCTTTTTGTTTTTCCCCGCCGGATAAATGCCACGGGTTCAGGCTCTCTTTTCCCGTCAAACCTATCCTGTCTATCATTGTCTGCGCCAGCTTTTTTACATATTCCATATTTTCGCCCCTTACGACAAGGGGAAGAGCAATGTTCTCAAACAGGGGCCTGTCAAACAGCAGTTTAAAATCCTGAAATACAAAACCTATTCCCCGCCTGTAAGCCGGCAGCCTTCCTGTGCCGATGTGCGTTATGTCAAGGCTGTCAACAAAAATAGCTCCCATCGTGGGAAGGTCTTCCCTGTAAAGAAGGTTTAATATGGTCGTTTTGCCCGCGCCCGAGGGGCCTGTTATAAACACAAATTCCCCGCGCTTCACCTCAAAAGATATGTCAGACAGCGCCTGAATATCCCTCTCAAAGACCTTATAAACCCTGTTAAATTTTATCACAACTCATACCCGCTTCCCGGCTCCGGGCAGACAACATCATCAATTCCCGCTTCCTTAAGCCGCTCCATTAATATTTCCTGCTGGTCAGACTCGCCGTGGACAAGAAAGACCTTTTTAAGTTTTCTCATGGATTTTTTGGAGCTCGCGGCTTTTTTGACAAAAGAGACCAGCGACTTGCTGCCCGCATGCCCGCTGAATTCATTTACAACCTGAACAGAGGCGTTTACCCTGTAGGGTTCGCCGAATATCTTGACATTTTTCTCGCCTTCCAGAAGCCTTCTCCCCAGGGTATTAACCGCCTGATACCCGACAATGACGATGGAATGAGACGGATCCTCAATGTTATTCTTCAAATGGTGCAGTATCCTGCCCGCTTCGCACATGCCTGTGGCCGACAGGACAAAGCAGGGATTTTTCTACTCGTTAATCGCCATCGACTCCTCGCCTTTTTCCGAGTACTGCACCACCACAAGATAAAAAGGACTGCTGTTATTGGCGATAAACTCCATCATGTCGTCGTCAAAACACTCGCTGTGTTTTTTGAAGACTTCCGTCACCTTTATGGTAAGCGGGCTGTCAACAAATACCGGCATCGCGGGTATCTTATTTCCGAGAAAGAGCTTGTTAAGCACATACAACACCTCCTGCGCCCTTTCAACCGCAAAAACCGGGATTATTGTCTTTCCTCCCTTTTTGTATGTTGTATTGATGATTTCAGCCAGCCTGTCCGCGGCCATTCCCACGGGCCCGTGGTCCTTTCCGCCGTAAGTTGACTCGCATATAAGGTAATCAATATCATACATGGAATCGGGATCCTTCAGTATAGGCAGCTGCTTTCTGCCAAGGTCGCCTGTAAACCCTATTTTTATCTCCTTGCCGTTTTCCTTTATCCTCAAAACAACCATAGACGACCCCAGTATATGCCCCGCGTTCAGGTAATATGCCTGAATTCCGCCGCCGCAGTCAAAATATTCCCCGAGATTCGCAGGCACAATCTTTTTGGCGGCAGCTTCCGCCTCCTGGATTGTGTAAAGCGGCTCAAACGGTATCTTGGACTGTTTCACCCTCTTTTTATTGACGTACTCAAGGTCTTTTTGCTGCACATATGCCGAATCGGGCAGCATGAGCTCGCAAAGGTCCTTTGTCGCGTAAGTACTGTAAACCGGCCCCTCGTAACCCATGTTCATAATTGTGGGTATGTTCCCGCAGTGGTCAATATGCGCGTGGCTTAAAACTATTGATTTAACCTCTGACGGGTCAAAAGGAAAACACCTGTTTTTTTCAAAGGTTTCCTTTCTTTTGCCCTGGTACATTCCGCAGTCAAGCAAAAGCCTGTAATCATCGTGTTCAATCAGGTGCATGGATCCGGTTACTTCCCTTGCCGCTCCAAAAAATTTCAGTTTTATCAACGGATCCTCTCTTTCCCGGGATATTTCCCGAAGGCCCGCTACATTTTGTCAGATTGAAAAAGCCTCGTTCATTCTGTAAGCCTGCCTGTCAATTTTTCGCTCTTTTCCTATCACGTTTTTGAGGCTGTGGACAACCATGGTGTTTGCCTGAATTCCCACCATTGTGCTCTCCCCTCTCTTTTGCCCAAGCAAAGCCTTTACGGCTTTGTAGCCAAAAGTAAGCCCCAGCCTTCTACTCGCCGCAGTGGGCGAACCGCCTCTTTGAATATAGCCCAGAACAGTATACCTCGCCTCCATTCCTATGCGCTTTTCAATGCGCTCGGCAAACTTATTGGACAGGCCGACGCCTTCGGCCATTACAATAATACTGGAATCTTTTCCCTTTTCTATGCCGGCCTTTAAAACCGAGCATATCCGGCCTATTTCAGCCTCTTTTTTAAACTCCGGTATCAGGATAATTTCAGCGCCTCCTGTCAGCCCTATCTCAAGCGCCAGGAACCCGCGTTCTCTTCCCATCACCTCGACAATAAATACCCTCTCGTGCGAAGCTGCCGTGTCCCTTATTTTATCAATGGCTCCCAGCCCCACATTTACAGCCGTATCAAACCCTATCGTATAATCCGTCCCGTAAACATCATTATCAATTGAGCCGGGGATAAAAACCACCGGAACTCCGCTCTCCTTTGATATTATATGCGCGCCCCTGCGGGAGCCGTCCCCGCCTATTACCGCAAGCCCGTCAATTTTCATGTTTTTAATGTTGTGATACGCGGACTTTCTGACATTCTTTTTATGGAACTCAGGGCAGCGCATGGTCTGAAGCATTGTTCCTCCGCGGTTAATTATACCGCTGACGCTGTGTGAATCCATGCGAACAAACCTGTTCTCAAGAAGGCCTTTAAAACCGTGCTCCACGCCGAAAACACCTGCCCCTTTTGATATGGCGGTCCTTACCACCGCCCTTATCGCCGCGTTCATTCCCGGCGCGTCTCCGCCGGTGGTCATAACAGCAATTCTTTTCATAATACCTCCGAGGCTAAGATTATTTTTTTACAGAATTATCACGCAAACAAAAGGGGTATCGCTTTAAGGCAAACAACACCGTGTCCGGAACCTAACGCGCCAGGTTTCTGTCCCTTGCGGATTTCCAGACGCGGACCTTCAAATCTTCCTCATCCCTGTTATCCCAGAAAAATGAGGTATCAACAACTTCGAGGTCATGAATATATTTTTTCTTGATATAATCAAGCACTTTTACGGTTTTAAGGTGGTTTTCCGCGCCTGAGGTAAATGCCTTTATGTACGGGTAATAAAGAAACTCGTATTTCTTAACGGTTAACTTTGTGTTCAGCCCTATTGTGTCAGTTGTGCAAAATGATATTGTGGCCAGTTTCCCGTTTTTATCAAAAGTAAACCTGGCCGGATCAATACCGCCTTCAATCTTTATTGTCATGCCTTCAAGATGCACATCGGAACTGGAAAGCGAAAGTAATTCCTCATCGTCCGGTTCAAAGGCATATTCGCCGCCGCGTTTGGATTTTCCCGAAGTCAGGGACTGAAAATTTTCAATAACAGGCTCAAAATCCCATCCGCTTATTCTGCATATATCGGAGAATTCATCCGCCATTTTTCTGATATCTGTTTTCCTGTTGATTGTGCCGCTGTATTTCAGGTAAATCATACAACTCACCGCCGCATCCTTTTTTTTACCCGCTTATCACAAAAACAATCCTGTAATTTCTCGGCGCGCTCATCTCCCTGAAGGCTCTCATTTCAAAAGAATTCTTCGGCACCTTCAGCACCTGCTCAAAACGCCTCTGAATGGTCTCAACCTGGTCCTTTGCCAGCCCTTCGTCCTCAGAGTACACACGCACCTGCACGGGGAATTTATTGGTCATTTTAATATAATCCTCAATCTCGTTCATCACCTCTTTGCCCGTATCGCTCAGCCTTTCTTTTCTTCTGCTGTCAAACAACAGCTTTGACGAGGCTTCAATAACAAGCTTGCCGTCCTTTTTATATTTTATTGCACTCACCATCTTGGGCGTCTGCCTTCGTGAAGTACCCGGGTTCCCTGCCTTGTCCATATATGTGAGGGTATACATATA
>DSBP01000040.1 GCA_011049465.1 bacterium
ATTCAACAGGTACTGCGGGACGGGGCTGTTCAGCCGGAACCTGTCCGGGTATTGCCTGCTCCTGTTTCGGCACGGGCGTGTTCATTACCCCGCGGTAATCGCCTATAACCCTTGCCTGCATGTAAGCAAGAATCACGGAAGTTGTCATGAAAATCACGGCAACCACTATAGTGGCCTTCATTATGACATTTTTACCGCCGCTTGAGCCGAACATGGTCTGCGCCGTGCCCGAACCAAGGGCAAAACCCACCTCAGAACCCTTTCCTGTCTGAATCAGCACTATCACTATGAGAAGCGCCACATTTACGAAATGGACAACCCACAGTATCTTGTAAAACAGCTCCATGGTATTTCTCCTTTCAATCCCTTTTTATTTATTGAACCTTACTATTGCCTCAAAAGAATCGGCCTTGAGCGAGGCGCCGCCCACAAGCGCGCCGTCTATATCGGGCTTGTTTAAAAGTTCCTTCGCGTTGTCGGGCTTAACGGACCCGCCGTACTGTATGCGCACAATCTGCGCTGCCGCGTCGTCATAAAGCGCCCCAAGCAGTTTTCTGATAAAAGCGTGCACATCCTGCGCCTGTTCAGGCGTCGCTGTCTTTCCCGTGCCTATTGCCCATACAGGCTCGTAAGCTATTGTGACATGCTGAAGCTTTTCTTTCGGTATCCCTTTAAGCCCGCCCTCAACGTGGGCCTTTACCACATCATTGGTGACTCCTTTTTCGCGCTCCTCAAGCGTCTCTCCGACGCACATAATCGGGTTAATGCCGTATTCAATCGCGGCCTTCACCTTTTCATTCACGGATTCGTTTGTCTCGCCGAAATACTGCCTCCGCTCGGAATGGCCGATAATAACATACGCGCATCCGCAGGAACGGAGCATAAGCGGGGATATTTCGCCCGTAAACGCGCCTTCCTGTTTCGGATAAATATTCTGCGCGCCGAGCTTTATGTTTGAGCCCTTTATGACGGAGTTCACCGCGCAAAGCGATGTGAATGGCGGGCAAACCGCCACCTCCACTTCGGACGGGCCAACATCCTTTAAAATGTTTTTAATTGCCTCCGCGAGCTGCGTTGATTCCTCAACATCCCTGTACATCTTCCAGTTTCCTGCGATAAATTTATTGCGCACTTTTTTCCTCCGCCGTTTTATTTGTCTGTAAGACAGGCAACGCCCGGAAGCGTTGTCCCTTCCATGAACTCCATTGAAGCGCCGCCGCCTGTTGAGACGTGGGTCATCTTGTCCGTAAGCTTCAGTTTTTTAAGCGCGGAAGCCGAATCGCCGCCGCCCACAACCGTCACGCCGCCGCACGCGGCAAGCGCCTTTCCCACCTCAAGCGTGCCTGTCGCGAACTGCTCAACCTCAAAGACGCCCATGGGCCCGTTCCAGAATACGGTCTTTGCCTTTGATATTATATTCCTGAATTTTTCTATCGTATTTTTCCCTATGTCAACGCCTTCCCATCCGTCGTCAATACTGTCCCTTAAAACCTCTTTATACTCCGCCTTTTTCAGGTCGTCAATAAAACTGCCCGTGTGGTTCACCTTCGCGATTATGTGGTCAATCGGCAGGTAAATCGCCACGTTCCTGTCCAGCGCCTTTTTTATCACGTTTTTAGCGGTCTCAATCTTGTCCTGCTCGCATAACGAGTTGCCGATGGAGCGGCCCTTTGCCTTTAAAAAGGTGTATGCCATGCCGCCGCCTATTATTATCCCGTCCACTTTGTTTAACAGGTTGTCTATCACCATTATCTTGTCGCTTACCTTTGCCCCGCCAAGGATGGCTATAAAGGGTTTCTTCGGGTTTTCCAGCATCTCGCCGAGGAATTTAAGCTCCTTGTTCATGAGGAACCCGGCTGCGGCTTTTTTGAGGTGTTTTGCCGCGCCCTCTGTCGAGGCGTGCGCCCTGTGAGCGGTGCCGAAGGCGTCGTTTACATAAAGCTCCCCGAGGGCAGCCAGTTTTTTGGCGAACTCAGGGTCGTTTTTCTCCTCTTCATTATAGAACCGTACATTTTCAAGCAGGAGCACGTCCCCGTCCTTTAAAGCGCCCGCCATCTTCTCAACTTCCGGGCCTATGCAGTCAGGCGCGAACGCTACCTCTTTGCCGATGAGTTCGGATAGTTTTTTCGCCGCGACATCAAGCGAAAATTCCGGTGATTTTTTTCCCTTGGGCCTGCCCAGGTGCGACATGAGTATGAGCCTGCCGCCCTTCTCAATCACATAATTGATTGAAGGCAGGGCCGCCTTTATCCTGTTGTCCGATGTTATGTTCCTGCCGGAGTCAAGCGGCACGTTGAAATCAACGCGCATAAGTACCTTCTTGCCCTTCATTTCACCGCCCAAATCCTCTATCGAAAGCTTTGCCATTTTTCCGCACCTCTTTATAATATGAGTTTAATTTATGAGTCCGGTGCGGCGGGCCGTTTAATAACGTCCCGCCGCTTTATTCTTCAGGCGCCTTGAATTACAGGCCCTTTGAAATCATGTAATCAATCAGGTCGACAACCCTGCAGGAATAACCCCACTCATTGTCATACCAGGAAACAACCTTTACCATATTGCCTATTACGTATGTTGACTCTCCGTCCACTATTGAGCTTCTCGGGTCATTGAGAAAATCCCTTGAAACCAGCGGGAGGTCCGTGTAGCCCAGTATTCCCTTAAGCGCGCCTTCCGCGGCTTCCTTGAGCATTCCATTGATCTCTTCCTTTGTCGTCTCTTTCTTCAGCTCAAAATTAACGTCAACAACCGACACATTGGGTGTCGGCACTCTCATGGCATAGCCGTTAAGCTTTCCTTTGAGGTCGGGCATAACGAGCCCGATGGCTTTTGCCGCTCCTGTCGTTGTCGGAATCATGGAGAGGGCAGCGGCGCGCGCCCTTCTTAAATCTTTGTGCGGGAAGTCAAGCACCTTCTGGTCATTTGTGTATGAGTGGATTGTTGTCATGAGCCCTTTTACTATGCCTATCTTGTCGTGAATTACCTTTGTGAAAGGCGCGAGGCAGTTCGTGGTGCAGGAGGCGTTTGAGATGACATTATGAGCCTTGGGGTCATACTCTCCCTCGTTTACGCCCATTACTATGGTCTTGTCCTCGTTTTTGGCCGGAGCCGAGATTATGACCTTTTTCGCGCCGCCGTTCTCAATGTGCCCCTTGCATTTTTCCTTGTCCGTGAAAAGCCCTGTTGACTCAATTACAACCTCAATGCCAAGGTCCTTCCACTTTATGTTGTTGAGGTCCCTTTCCGCGAATACCTTTATCTTTTTTCCGTTAACAACAATGTCGTTTCCGTCAACAGCCACATCGCCGTTGAATGTCCCCGTTACCGAGTCATACTTAAAAAGATGCGCGTTTGTCTTGGCGTCTGTCAGGTCGTTTACAGCCACAACCTCGAACTTCGCGCCTTTCTTGTCAAGCAGAGCCCTTAATACATTTTTTCCTATCCTGCCGAATCCGTTAATACCCACTTTTACAGCCATTTTCCAATCCTCCTTTGTAAGATGTTTTTTATTAATCACTTCCGGACAGAAGTATTAATAGTTTGTTTTATGCCGGTTTTCCGGAAAAACACGGTATTTTTACATAAGGGGGGGGTTTTGTCAAGAGGGGAAAAAGGTTTGAGGCCGGCGTTTTAAAGTTAAAACTGCCCTTACCCCTCTCCCAGCGCCCGTTTTACAGCGTCAAGCAGCAGCCCTGCCTCGCGAACCGCTTTTTCCGCCTCCTTTTCCTTAACGAGGCGCTCCTCGTATTCAGCCATGTTTTTAATTCTTATGACCGACTTAAACTTGCCCGCAACAAACGTCTTTTCCTCATCAGGATATGAAGTTGCTTTAATAAGCACGGATACATCTTCATGCCCTGCGGACGAGCATCTCTTTCCCATGTTCGCCACGCAAAAAGCATCAACCGCAGATATCGCGCAGTGAACCGCGCTTACAGCAGCGCTGTTAAACACTCTTTCAGCAAGGGCTTTTTCCGACATCAACCGGTTTTCGCCCGCTTTTTGCAGGTAATTGACATACATAACCTTATCAACATTCTTTGTGTCCACATGCCTTGTCATAAAATCCGTATCCCCCTCTCAATATTTTTAACCAACGCAAGTTTTTTTTTCCGCTTAAATTCCTTTTCCGTCAGGATATAAGGGTTAAGCGTGTTTCCGTAAAGAACAAGGGTTTTCTCCCCTGTCTTCTCCAGCCTGTTTTCCGTTTTTTGCCTCGCGTTTTCCGAGGAGACAAGGACAAAAAGGTCTATATCGCTTGAATACCTCTCTCTCTCCTCTGCCACAGAACCAAACAAGACGGCTTTTTTTACAGGCAGCCCCCCGAGGTCCTTTTTAATGACATTTTTAAGGTGTTCAACCGGCAGATAACCGCCCTTTTTATGATAGAATTCTTTGGCTGCGGCATAGGCGTAGCTTTCTGTTTTGGGGGACCACACAACCGACCTTCCTGCCCTGAAACCGCTCACAAGATTAAGCGCCTCAAATTCGCCGAGAATTTTGATTGCCATGGTATGAGAAATACCGGCCGCCTTCCCCAGCTCTCTGCCGGTCATCCTGAACCCGGGCAGCAGGACATATTTCAGCGCCTTTATTTTCGCGCCGGATGACAGCTTTGTAATGATATTGTCGTTGAGAATCATCTCGCCTCCTTGTTATGTAAATAACTTATTTACAATTGTAAACTAAATATTTACATTTGTCAACATAAAAACACCGCGGGGAACAGTTTCAGGCTGAACCGATTAAGGGTCATTCAGAATTTAAGATTAAAACAAGGACATTAAAAAATATTCCGAATTCATATTCCCGTTCTTATTCTTATTAAGTGCCTTTTCACTTGTAAATTGCAAATTCAAAATTCCAACTTCCCTTATCTTTTTCTTAACTTTAAGTTTTCAGATTTATGTTTATTTTCTTCCCTGTCCTTGTAGCCGCGAACTGTAGCCGCGAACTTCAGTTCGCGCGTTTTTCAAGCGTGCCGTTCAAGAGTGTTTTTCAAATACCGCCGTCAAATACTTACCGCCGCGGACTAAAGTCCGCGCCTACACAACCATACTACATCCGCGCCTGCAATAAACGCCTGAGATTCTTTCTGTTTTGTTTCAACTTTCTTCAGTTTCACTCCCGCTGCTATTTGAGTATTGTAAAGGCCGGCAACTCACTTCTTGTTTTCCTGCCCTCTTCATTTTCCGCTGTTATGACATAATAATAACTTCCGTTCGCGAGCCCTTGAAGGGAAGCAGCCGGTATGCTCAGCGTTCTCACTCCTGCCCACGGGGAATCAGGGAATTCGATGCTTCTGATACGGCGCAACGCGGATGTATATATGGAGACCTTCACGTCCCTGTGTTTTTGGCTGAAATCAGCCCTTATTCTCAAATCCGCCCCCTGCCCCGGATTATAGGGGTTCGGGTAAGCGATTGTATCGGTAATCTCAAATTTTTCCCTGTCTTCCGGCACCGGTGTTTGTGTGAGCGTAACGGTAAATACATTTGTCGGCGTGTATGAGGCTGTGGGTGTGCGTGTAAATGTGTTTGTCGGTGTAACCGTAAAAGTATTTTCCGGCGTGTATGTAACGGTCGGCGTAACCGTAAAAGTATCTTCCGGCGTATTGGTTGCCGAAGGCGTGTGCGTGTGAGTATTTTCAGGGGTATTCGTCGCGGTTGGCGTCCGTGTGAATGTTCCTGTGGCTGTATATGTGCCTGTAGGTGTTGCGGTGAATGTACTTGTCGGCAGCGGAACGCCGATTGCCACCACATTGCTCTCCGCGGGGCCGCCTGTTACAGCCCAGGCTCCCACAGCATCAATACCGCTTGCGCTTCCCTCAAAGGTTACAACACCCGAAGAATCGGCATTATATGTCCAGGTAAACTCAACACTTCCCGCCGCCGGTACGGAGGCCGCTGAAGAAGGGCTTGTCAACACTGAGACCGAACCATCACCCGCAGCAACAAGGCCTGAAGGCATCACATTGTCAGCAGCCGTGTTCCCTGAATTTGTTACAACCATTATGACCGTTATTGTATCTCCAGCATTAACCGTATCGGGAGATCCGGTTAGCTGAATTATCAGATAAGCTCCGGATGTGGCTGTTGCGGTCGGTGTATTTTCCCTGGTAACCGTTAAAGTCGGTGTGGAAACCGGCGTGTTTGTTGCTGTTTCTGTCGGAGTATCCGCGGGTATATCAGTGGGTGTATATGTGGGCGTTTGTGTATATGTTTCAACAACGATGGCAGTATATGTCCTTGTTGGTGTAAATGTAAGCGTCGGGCTCGCGGTAAAGGTTGCGGTAATTGACGGGGTAACTGTGGCCGTATCGTCCGAGGGCGTTATTGTTGCTGTTCCTGTCGGTGTGGCTGTAAACGTGGATGCAGGGGTATTGGTTGATGTGGCTGTAAAACTTGGCGTAGATGTTCCTGTAACCGTGGGCGTCGGGCTCGCGGTAAAGGTTGCGGTAATTGACGGGGTAACTGTGGCCGTATCGTCCGAGGGCGTTATTGTTGCTGTTCCTG
>DSBP01000251.1 GCA_011049465.1 bacterium
GCCCCTTTCCCGCCACTATCAGCTTTGTGTCGGGCCTTGAAACCAGGATTTTTTTCAGCACGTCAAAAAGAAACGGTATGTTTTTCTCAAAACCAACCCTTCCCATAAAAAGAAAAAGGGTTGTTGACTCCGCAATGTTATGCTTCTTCCGGAAATCCGCGCGGGAAAAATTCTTGAATATGTCTATCTTTATTCCCGTAGGGTTCACGATTACAGGCACTGATTTTTTGACATTGTATGTGGCGAGCGTGTCTTTCATCTGCGTGGACGGCGTTATTACAAGGTCCATTTTATCGCAGTAAATTTTGGAGACATAACGCGCTATCCAGACTCCTATTTTTTTCGGCACAATTTTTATGTAGTGTACATACTGTTCAAAGAGCGTGTGGTAGGTGTGTATTACGGGGCAGCCCGCCTTTTTCGCCCATTTAACCGCAGCAAAACCCAGCGAGCCGGAGACATGGGTATGCATCACGTCAAACCCGCCGTTTATTATCTTTTCCTCAATAATCTTTTTGGATTTTTTGTTCGACAGGGACGCCCACCTGTCTTCAGGGTCGAACCATATATGATGTGACGGCAGCCTTATGACATACTTTTCCGCGGAAGCGTCCTTGACATCTTTCTGGCCCTCGGGATACTCGGGAGCGACAACCATTACCTCATGGCCCATTTTTCTGTACTCGGCTGAAAATGTGTCTATTGATGTGACCACCCCGTTTACTCTGGGCCTGTAAGTATCCGCAACCATAAGCATTCTCATTTTTAGAGCCTCCGTGTCCGCGCCTTTAAGGCACGTTTTTTATACTTCCTCTGTCTTTTATTGGGCCGAAGATGCTGTTCCCGGCATTCCCTGATTCTTCCTCTTCTCCTCTGTTATCTTTTCCCACGCGTCGCGCGAGAGGTTTTCTATGTTCGGATAGTTTCCGATCAGGTCGTGTTTTACAACCTGCGAGAACCACTTTACGGCCTCCGCGTTGTTCCCGAGCATCCTGTTAAGCTCTCCTATCAGGTACATTATGCCGGGCACGCCTATCTTTTCAGGTATAAAAGCCCCCTTTTCGTATGTTTTAATATAATACTCAAGCGCGTGCCGCAGGTATTCTTTTTCCTTTTCAGCGTTTGATATTTCCCTGTACATCCACGCTATGTGCATGTAGAGGCCTGATACCGTATTCGGGTTCTCGGGCTTGTGGTGTTTGTAAAAGCTTATCGCGAGCAGGTGTTTCTTTACGGCAAGCTCAAGGGTCATTTCCTGTTCCTGCGGAAAACTGAGATTTTTTCCCGCGTCCCTTATCGCGAGCGCCAGCTTAACAATCTCCGGATGATACTCAGGTGCGAGCTTCTCAAAATCCTCGTTCCTCGCCGCGTAGTTGCACGAGGGGCAGGCTGTAACGGCATAAAAGAGCGGGTTCGGCCCCTCATATACCCTGTGAAAATCCGGCTCCCCGTATTTCACCTTAAGCGATGTCGGCCTGAGCCTTGGCCCCCTGAAGACAAAATCACATACAGGGCACTTGAGTTCCTTGAGCCATACAGGGTCCGGCGCCATTATTTTAAAAACTCCTCTATTCTGTTCAGCCCCTTCTCAATATTTGCCATTGACGTGGCGTAGGAGAGCCTGAAATGGACATCACTGCCGAAGGCTATTCCCGGCACAACCGCCACCTTTGCCTCTGTCAGCAGCATATCAGCAAGCGACAGCGAGCCTTCTATCTTTTTTCCTTTTATCTCTTTCCCCAAAAGCGCGCTGAAATTCGGAAAAACATAAAAAGCGCCATCCGGCGACACGCACGAAAGCCCCGGGATTGACGCGATTCTGCCCAGTATGTATTCCCTGCGCTTCGCGAACTCAGCCACCATATCAGATACAACCTTATCATCCGTTTTCAGCGCCTCCATGGCGGCATACTGCGTCATTGTCGCGGGGTTTGACGTGGAATGCGACTGAAGGTTTGCCATTGCCGCTGTAAGTTCGCCGTCGTCAGATGCTGTGTATCCTATCCTCCATCCGGTCATGGCGTGCGACTTTGAGACTCCGTTTACGACAACAGTCAATGCTTTTGCCCCGGGCGATAACGATGCTATTGAAATGTGCTTTTTGCCGCCGTAAAGGTTCTTCTCATAAATCTCGTCCGAGATGATAAGAATTTTATTTTTAACGCAGAGTTCCGCAAGCTTTTTAAGCGATTCCTCCGAGAGGACGCATCCGGTCGGGTTGGAAGGCGAATTAACAATCATTGCCTTTGTCTTTTTTGAGATTTTTGACTCAAGCAGCCCGAAATCAATCTCAAAGTTTTTCTTCTCATCAAGCTCAACAAACACGGGCACGCCCTGCGCCATGTTTACCATCTCCACATAGGATACCCAAAACGGCGAAAAAACAATAACCTCGTCTCCCGGGTTTATCCCTGCCATAAATATGTTGTAAAGCGAGTGCTTGGCGCCGCACGAGACAACTATCTGCCCCGGTTTGTATTCAAGGCCGTTGTCTTTTTTAAGCTTCTCCGCTATGAGCTTCTTTAAATCCGGCATTCCCGCGGCCGGCGTATACCGTGTTTTGTTGTCCTGTATCGCCTTGATTCCGGCCTGTTTTATGTTCTCCGGCGTGTTAAAATCAGGTTCCCCGGCGCCAAACCCCACAAGGTCAATGCCGTCCGCTATCATCTGTTTTGCTTTTGCGTCTATTGCCAGAGTAATTGAAGCCTGAACCTTCTTCATCCTGTCAGCAATCATCCGTCGTCCTCCTTGTTTTTTTATCTGTTTTTGCCTTTTCTGTTTTGTCTTGTTTTGTTTTGTTCTTCTTTTTTCTTAACTTTCAACTTTCAGTTTTCAGTTGTCTTCATCCCATTTCCTTAATACATCTCAGCGCCTGCTTTGTCCTCTGCTCATTCTCAATCAGCGCGAACCTGACATAGCCTTCCCCGCCCTCGCCAAAACCCGACCCCGGCGACACGGCTGTCTTTGCTTCGCGCATAAGCTTCATCGTGAAATCAATGGTCTTCATTGTCCTGTATTTTTCAGGCACCTTTGCCCAGACAAACATGGTGGCCTTGGGGCTCTCAACTTCCCATCCCAGCTTTTTCAGCCCCTCCACAAGCACGTCCCTCCTGCTTTTATAAACAGCCCTGATGTCCTTTACGCACGCGTCAGAACTGTTCAACGCGTGGATCGCGGCTATCTGGATGGGCTGGAACATTCCGTAGTCAAGGTAACTTTTTATCCGTTCAAGCGCCCTTACTATCTTCTCGTTCCCGGCCAGGAAGCCGACGCGCCAGCCCGGCATATTATACGTCTTTGACAACGTGTAAAACTCCGCGCCGATTTCCTTCGCGCCCTCCACCTGCAGAAAACTCGGGGGCACATAGCCGTCAAAGTATAGTTCCGCGTAAGCATTGTCATGAAGGACAACCACGCTGTTTTCACGGGCAAACTTCACAACCTTTTCAAAAAATTTAATGTCAACAACCTCGGTTGACGGGTTGTGCGGATAATTTATAAGAAGCATCTTTGGTTTTGGCCATACATTATGATAAACCTTTGTCATGTCCTCAAAGAAATCCCTGTCCTTGGCAACCGGGACCGAGACCACGTTGCCTCCGGCCAGAGAGACAGCGTAAGAGTGAATGGGATAACAGGGCGTCGGCACAATTACAGAATCTCCCCTGTTTATTGAGGCGTACATAAAATGCGATATGCCCTCTTTCGAGCCTATGGTTGATATCACCTCTTTATTCGCGTCAAGGTCAACATCAAAACGCCTCTTATACCAGTCAGCCAGCGCAAGGTTAAGCTTATAAATGCCCCTCGATGCCGAATACCTGTGGTTTCTCGGGTTTTTGGATGCCTCAATCAGCTTGTCAACTATATGGGTGGGCGTCGCGCCGTCAGGGTTTCCCATGGAGAAATCTATTATGTCCTCACCCGCTTTGCGAAGCGCTGCCAGCTCCTTTTTCACCACACCGAAGATATAGGGCGGTATGGCTTTCAGCTTTTCTCCTTCAAGATTGTCAATCATTTGTCATCCTTTATTTTCAGGCTTTTAAAAAGCCGACATTTCCTTAATCTGCTTAAGCCTTTCTTCAATATCCTTTCTTGAGGCTGACGCGACCGCCTCGGTCGAGAAACCCTCAACCGTGAATGATGCTGCCGCGTTCCCGTAAACAAGCGCGCGCTTTAAATCCTTCCAGGACACGCTCTTTTTTGAGGCGAGGTATCCGATGAAAGCGCCGGCAAACGAGTCCCCGGCACCTGTAGGGTCGGTTATACAGGCAACAGGATAAGCCGGGCCGACAAAAACCTTTCCTTGGGGCCCGAAAATCGCGGCTCCGTTTTCACCTTTTTTTATTATAACATATTTCGGCCCGATTTTTTGGAGTTCTTTGGCCGCTTCCACAGAACCGGCTTTACCCGTAAGCTGGGCAGCCTCAGCGTCGTTTAAGACCACACAGTCAACCCTGCTGAATACCTCAAGAAGCTCTTTCTTTTTAATATTTATCCAAAGGTTCATTGTGTCGCAGAGCGAGAAGATAGGTTTTTTCATCATGTTCAGGACCTTAAGCTGGAGCGGCGGGTCAATGTTCGCCAGGAAAAGAAACGGCGTCTCCTTATAGTCATCCGGAAGTTCAGGGTCAAACTTCTCAAATACGTTAAGCTCTGTCACAATGGTGTCCCTGTCGCACATGTTTTCGTGATATTTTCCGGCCCAGAAAAAGGACTTTCCCTTTTCCCTCTTGACGCCGCGGGTGTCAATTCCCCTGTCTTTCAGAATCCTGAAATGAACATCGGTAAAATCCTCGCCCACAACGCCGACAATACGGGGCCCGGTAAAGACAGATGCGGCTATGGAAGCGTAAACGCAGGCGCCTCCTATGACCCGCTCCCTCTTTTCACGCGGTGTCTCTATTGTATCAAAAGCCATGGACCCGACTATTACCACAGGCATTTTAAATCCTCCTGAAAAGGTTTAATAATTTAAAGGATTTTACAATAAAACAAAGGGAAAAACAAGCGGGAAAGGAAGTTGAAATTGATGCCAAGGACGCAGGCTTTAAATTGTAATTGTTTTATTAAGAAATTTCTCGATTTCACCGGCAACTGCTGACAATTTTAACGGCGCGTTTTTAATTCCATTTTTATTCAGGAATGCCTGCCACAGCTTCTGCCTGTCAGAATTTTCATCATATATATCCCCGGAAAAAAGTTTTCCTGTTGACGGCAGCGCGGTTTTTCTGTGTTCAAATGTCTTTTTAACGGCTTTAGCGACCTCGCTTTTATCCGGCTTAATTTTACGGATTATAAGCCACACATCATAAAAATCCTTCATCCTGCTGTTTAAATCGCCAAGTTTTACCATTGCCTCAAACTTCTCGCTCATCACTGTTTCGGGCGGGTACCCTTTCAGTTTGGGCGCGGTAAAATCAAGCAGTACCGGATACTTCACTTCCTTCGCCTCCGGATAGATAACGTCCCCGAACGCGAAATCTATCTGAACAGGTATCCGCGTTCGTTCCATGTACGCAATAAGCTTCACCCTGACCCCGGAATATTCGGTTGCTTCTTTGATTTTAACCGCATTTATAGTCCGCGAATCAAACTTTATGCCGTCATCTTCTGCCTGTATTGAGCATATTTCTTTAACCATACCGGCTATTTTCACAGTACTATTGTCATAATCCGCCTGAAAATCAGCATCCAGCGTAGTCCTTCTGTCAGGTATATCCCGGACAAGAAAAAATAACGCGCCTTTTAATGTCAATATACGCTTAAACCGGCTTTTACTGAATCTATAAAGCAGCCTTTCTATGCCAAACAGTTTCAATACTTCGTCATAAGGTTTTCCGGTTTTCTTTGCAATGGCAAGCAGCCGTGCCCTGACCGACGCTGCAACATTTGCCTTCTTCTTTTTCATATAATAATCTCAAGAAGCGGCTTTATTATGCCGGCAACCCTGCAGATTTTTGCGTATTTCAGAATATCAAGCGCGTTAACCTTTTTTTCGATAACCGCAACCTTAAGGGCTGCCCTTGCCGCGTCCGTTCCTATCCTGCTCCTGAATTTGAAACAATCCGCCACGGTCTTTGCGAGGCTGTAGATTCTGATTGTATGGCCCTCTATCTTATGCTCCTCAATCCCTGCCTCCCATTGTTTTGGGTCAAATTGATAGTATTTAACTGGTGGAAATTCTATTTTATTGGCCCACATGCCCTTTCTTATGGCAATATCGACATGGCGGGGGATTTCGTCGGTTGCTTCATAATAAGAAAGGGCGGATACAAGGCAGATTACCCCTTTTCCTGCCATAAGCATGGCCCGTACAAGGTCCGACTCCACTCCTGCAGCATCGTTAAGGCTGTATATCCCACGGCTAATCTTTCCTATCCTGCCGTTTTTTTCGAGCGATTTCAGGACGTCCGGATGGAAACCGGCTCGAAGTATCTGCGCAAACCTGAGAATGGAGTTGTTTTTCCTGAAACATTCAATAAGCTCCTTTTGGCCTTTCATGCAC
>DSBP01000334.1 GCA_011049465.1 bacterium
CTCGTGAATATGCGCGATTAGGCTTGCGCGGGTTTTAGGGCGGCTTGAAAGCTGATGTGCTTTGATGTTTGGGATGGCGTTGAATAGCGCACAATACAGACGCGTCCTGAGTTCTCGACGAAATTTTCCGCTACCCGCCCCGTCCTGCGTCAGAGTGAGTTAAGGCAAAGGTTGTTTAGCAACCTGCAAAAAACAAGAAGAGAAAATATGATTATGCGATGTTTTTTTTCGGTATTTGCACTAACTTGCAAATTGCAAATTCCAAATTTAAACTGTCTTTCAGTTTCCTCTCTCCGCTAAGCGCTTACAAAAACGCTGAAATATGGTATAATTTTGTTAATGCTCACTTACGCTTCGGCGGATACCGGCGGAGGGCTTATGGCAAAACGGAAAACGAAAGAGATAAAAAAAGACAAGGTTTTTCACAGGCGGGTCATCATATCAATCGGCGTTATTGCCACTTTTATGGCGATTGGCATAACATCCACCGGCCTTTTAAACAGGATGGAGAACAACTCAATCGACTGGCGGTTTAAGAACAGGGGGCCTCTGGAAATAACCGCTCCTGTGGTCATTGTGGCCATTGATGATGAGTCATTTGCAAGAATGCCGGAGAGGTGGACGTGGCCGCGGACTTTTTACGCGAAGGCGGTTGACAACCTGAAAAAATGGGGCGCGAAAGTTGTGGGGTTTGACGTCATTTATTCCGAGACTACGGCCAGGTACCCTCAGGAAGATGCGGCTTTTGTTGACTCGGTAAAAAGGGCGGGAAATGTGGTTCTCGGCACGGCAGTGCTTTATGAGGAGACTGCGGCCGGCCCCAGGACAAGGGCGCTTATGCCCATGCCCGGGCTCAAGGAGGCTGCCGCGTCGCTGGGACTTATACAGCATGTATATGACGCGGACTCGGCAATCAGGCGCAGCTACCTTCTTGTTGACGAGGGAGGAGATAGGCACTACTCGCTCTCTGTAATGGTGCTCGGAATGTATAAAGGGCTCGCCCCCAAGGATATTGATATTTCCGTTCCTGAACTTCTTAAATGGGGGGACATGGAGGTAAAGAGAAGAAGGAACATGATGTATGTGAATTTTACCGGGCCGCCGTCTCATTTCCCCACAATCCCGTTTCACAAGGTATATTTTGAAAAAGAGGCGGACCCGTCCCTGTTCAAGGATAAAATTGTCCTCATAGGGTCCACTGCCGAGATTCTGCATGATGTTTTCATCACCCCGTTTTCCACTGCGGGCGACAAGATGCCCGGTGTTGAGGTTCACGCGAATGTAATCAACACAATTTTTTCGGGCGGATACATCACAAGGATGGCGCCTGTTCAGGGGTTTATCCTGCTGCTTGCGCTGGGAATAGCAACAAGCTTCATGCTTTTTGCCATCAAGGCGTGGCAGGGGCTGATTGTGGTTGCCGCGGAAATACTGCTTTACATATTTGCCGCGCAGTATATCTTCGGCGCGTATAATTACATTGTTGATTTTGTCAATCCGATTTTTACCATGGCTTTCTGCTATGTCTCCATCAGCACATATAAGGTGGCGGTGGAGGAGAAAGAGAAACGCAAGATTAAATCCGTCTTCTCGAAGTACATGTCGGAGGAGCTTGTAAATGAGCTTTTAAAGAGCACGGAGATAAAGCTGGGCGGCGAGAAAAAAGACATAACGGTCCTTTTTTCCGATATCAGGGGGTTTACGGCCATGTCGGAAAAATACCCGCCGGAAGAGGTTGTGGCGCTTCTCAACGAGTACCTGTCGGAGATGACCGACGCTGTATTTGTGAACAAAGGAATGCTCGATAAATTCATAGGCGACGCTGTAATGGCGCTCTTTGGGACGCCGACTTATTACAAGGACCACGCCCTGCGCGCTGTCAAGGCGGCTTTTCTTATGAGGAAAAAACTTGCCAAGCTGAATGAAAAGTGGGCCGCAGAAGGAAGGCCGGGGCTGAAGATAGGGATAGGAATCAACAGCGGCGAGGTTATAGCGGGCAACATGGGCTCCATTAAGCGGATGGAGTACACGGTCATAGGAGATACCGTAAACTTGGCGTCGCGAGTAGAGACGCTTAACAAGGAACTGGGGACAGAACTTCTCATAAGCGGGAAAACATACGAACGGGTTAAGGACAGGGTGAAGGTGAAAAAGTACACTGAGATAAAAGTAAAGGGAAAAGAAGAGTACCAGACCGTATATGAGGTCACGGAACTTGTTTAAGGGGGCAAAGAAAATGATGCGCAAACAAACAGCGATAATAGGCCTTGCTTTATTTCTCTGCGCGCCGGCAATTGGAGCCGGGGACGGGTGTTTTTATCCGCTCTCTTTTTACGGCGATGTAAAGATAAAAAGAGGCGGAAAAGAAGCGCCTGCGGCTGACGCGCTGAAAGAGGGGGGGCTTTGCTCCGGTTACTCCATGAAAGCCGGCCGGGATTCCGGTTTTGCTCTTTTTGGAAAAGCAAGAATAAGGGGATGGGACAATGGAGAGGTTGAGATTAAAAAGACGGGTGAAATCATCCTGAAAAGCGGCGCTGTCATTATATTTACGCCTCCGGACAAAAATCAGGGGGTTAAAATAAGGGCGGGAAAAACAACGGTTTTGCCGGCAGGAGGGTTGTGCCTGATTGACGCCGGTTCGGGTATAATCAGGCAGTATTACGGCCTCTCGGAAATTGTAAAGGCGGGAAAGAAGACGGCGCTGAGGGGCGGAAGCGTCTTTCATTCGGGAAAAACCGGGGAAGAGGTGCTGTCTGCTCAAAAAAAAGAGGATGAAGCGGCCTCGCGTGAGAGGCCTCTCTTTAGCGTGGGGATAAGCGTAAATTCCGGCCACAGGGCAAAGGATGACCTTGAACGCCTTTTATTTTCCGTCATGCAGAAGAATTTTCTTACAGCAGGGACAGAAAAAGAGGGTGATGACAGCGAGGCTGACATAAGAATTGTCATTAATATAGATGAGCCCGAAACAGTATCCATGAAAGGCGCGATAACAGGGCCGGATGAAAGGGTCTTTTCGGTCATTCATAACAAGGATATGCCTGAAAGCAGCTCCTCTCCCGGCAGTTATTTGGAGGCTGTTGTCAAGGCCGCGGATTATGTGTACGCAAGGGCTGAAGCGGCGGCCGCTGAATACATGAATATGATATTCAGCGGGGGAAGGAAGATTGTTTTTGAGGCGGATATTGAGGCAGAGGGCGATGAAAAGGCCCTGGCCGAAGCGGTGAAAAAGCTTCCCGGCATATCCGGTGTATCGGCAAGGGTGTTTTACGGGCAAAAAGCCGTCATAGAAGCAATATACATGGGGGACGGGGCTGACGCGGCAGCAATGCTTAACGGCGCGCCGGCCGGGGAGAGGCAAATAAATATCTGGAAATATTCTCAAAATATAGTAAAATTAAAGTACTGATACATAAAACAAAAAGAGCGCCGGATAAAACAGCCGAAACGCTGTGACGGGATATTTCTATTTTTATGGTTCTTGCGAGGATGGCGGAATTGGCAGACGCGCCAGACTTAGGATCTGGTCCTATCGGGTGTGGGTTCAAGTCCCACTCCTAGCACCAAGAAAAATTTACGCGGAAAATTACGGAAAAAAATATCAGGAGGATTCAGCGAGATGAAGTATGAGATTACGGAAGAAAAGGACTGCCTCAGGAAAATTAATGTTGTTCTTGACAAGGAAGATGTTGACGCTGTGCGGGAAAAGGTCTTTAAAAACATCAAAAACAACGCCCAGCTTGACGGGTTCAGAAAAGGAAAGGCGCCGGATGATGTGGTAAGGACAAAATTCGCGACTACAATAGAGGAAGAGGTGCAAAAAGAGATAATTCCAAAGACAGCCTCTGATGTGCTCAAGGAGTCGGGAATACATATTGTCACTTACCCGGCGGTAAGGGAGGTTAAAACCCTTCCCGAAGGAGGCATGACCTTTATCATGTTTGCCGAGGTAAATGCCGAATTTGAGCTTTCGGATTATAAAAAGATGAAAATAGATGTTAAAAAACCTCGCGAAATAAAGGATGATGATGTCGACAGGGAGATAGACAGAATCAGGCAGTCGCGCGGCACTCTTAAGGATTCGGAGGGCAAAAAGGTTAAAGAGGGCGATTATGTGAATATTTCAATGGCCGGAGCCATTGACGGAAAAGCTGAGCCCGGGCTCACAGGCGACAACCAGCTTATTCTGATAGGAGCCAAGACAATACCGGACTCCCTTGAGGACGCGCTGAAAACCATGGCGCCGGGAGATGAAAAGGACGTTAATGTTAAATTTCCTGAGGATTATCCCAATAAGAATTACGCGGGAAGAGAAGCTGTCATAAAGACAGGGCTCAAGGGGATAAAGGTGCTTGACATTCCCGAGGCAAATGATGAGTTTGTAAAGAGCCTCGGCGGCAAGTATCAAACACTTGATGAGCTGAAGAACGCCATAAAAGAACAGCTAAAGGCGCAGGCTGAAACAGAGGCAAAAAACTCCAACATAGAGGGAATGTTCAAATGGCTGCTTGAGAATAACAGTTTTGATGTGGCGCGGGGGCTTGTTGAAGACGAGGTAAACAACATAGTTGCCCGCTATGAGAACAACCTGCGGTCAAGAGGGTTAACGCCTGCCGCGGCAAACATTAATATGGATGAAATCAGGAAGAACAGCGGCAAGACAGCTGAGGACAATGTGAGGCTGCGTTACATTCTCAGGAAAACAGCCGAGGCCGAGAAGATTGAGGTGTCTGACGCGGATGTTGAGGCGGAGATAAAGAAGATAGCGGAAAACACGGGAGGAAACGCGGATGAGCTTCTTAAGCGGGCAAAGGCGAGCTGGGACGCGCTTAAGGCACAGCTTCTTGAGGACAAGATTATAGAGAAACTACTTGAAGTTGCCGGAGTAAAAAAATAAAAAAGGCGTTACGGAGGAAAAAATGGCTGAATATGACAGAAAACGGAAGAGGGAAACAATGAGCCTTATCCCGATGGTTGTGGAGCAGAGCGACAGGGGGGAGCGCGCTTACGATATTTATTCAAGGCTGCTCAAGGAGCGCATAATATTCATAGGGACGCCAGTGGATGACGACATGGCGAACCTTTTAATCGCCCAGCTTCTTTTTCTTGAGGGGGAGGATTCCAAGAAGGACATATCGATTTACATAAACAGCCCGGGCGGCGTGGTGAGCGCGGGCCTTGCCATATACGACACCATCCAGTACATAAATTCGCCCGTTACAACAATCTGCGTGGGGCAGGCTGCCAGCATGGCTGCTGTCCTGCTTGCCGCGGGAAACAAAGGCAAGCGGTTCGCGCTTCCCAACTCACGGGTTCTGATACATCAGCCCATGGGCGGAATACAGGGGCAGGCCGCTGATATTGACATTCATGCCAGGGAAATTTTAAAGCTGAGAAGCAAGCTGAACCAGATTCTGTCAAAGCATACGGGGCAGACGATTAAAAAGATAGAAAAGGATACTGACAGGGACTATTATATGAACGCGGAAGAGGCCAAAGCATACGGGATAATTGACGAGGTTATTGACCGTAAGAAACAGGTCTGAGGAATTTACAGCGCTTTATAAGGCGGGAAAGGCGGGTAGCAATGCATAAGTGTTCCTTTTGCGGGAAGCGGGAAAAAGAGGTTAAGCGGCTGATTGTCGCCGATGGCGTCGCGGTATGTGATGAGTGCGTTATGCTCTTCACCGAGGCGGAAGAGGGCTCCGTGAAAAGGGAGGAGGAAGAGAAGCTTCCCGTGCCCAGGGAGCTGAAAACCGCGCTTGATGAATATGTGATGTCGCAGGAACGAGCGAAAAAAGTCCTTGCCGTCGCCGTGTATAACCATTACAAGAGGATTTCCCTGCAGAAAAAGAAAGCCTCTGTTGAGCTGCAAAAATCCAACATACTTCTCATAGGGCCGACGGGGTCGGGCAAGACTCTTCTCGCTGAGACGCTCGCGAGAATACTCAAAGTGCCTTTTGCCATAGCCGACGCCACGACTCTTACGGAGGCGGGCTATGTCGGAGAGGATGTCGAAAATATACTTTTGAGGCTGATTGAAAACGCCAATTTTAATGTGGAAAAGGCGCAGAAGGGCATTATTTATATTGATGAGATAGACAAGATAGCGCGCAAGTCGGAAAATGTCTCAATAACAAGGGACGTGTCCGGAGAGGGAGTCCAGCAGGCTCTGCTTAAAATTATCGAGGGTTCCGTATCAAACGTGCCGCTAAAGGGGGGCAGGAAGCATCCCTATCAGGACTACATCAAGATAAATACCTCGGGAATCCTCTTTATTCTCGGAGGCGCGTTTGTCGGGCTTGATAAGATAGTAAAAAGAAGGCTTGAAAAAAAGACATTCGGCTACAGGCATTCGGAGGAGGAAAAAGGGGCGGCGGAAAAGGAGAATGTCCTCGCCGAAACGCTTCCCGTTGACCTGATTAAATTCGGCATGATACCGGAGTTTGTCGGGAGGGTGCCGGTTATCACGGCGCTTAACGGACTAAACGAGGGCGAACTTAAGGA
>DSBP01000079.1 GCA_011049465.1 bacterium
AGCAACTCCCCGCCCCGTTTCGTATCTACAAGCCTGCAGAACAGACCCGCCCGCAATAGTGCGCAAGCCGGGCCGCGCACAGCAGTCTATCGTAAAATTAACATGATCAGGCCCATGGCAATCAGGGAAATTTCTCCGCTGCCTGCCCCGGCCCACCTCGAGTAAAGACAATTTACAATTTGGAATTTGCAATTTGCAAGTGGACGGCAAAGAAGAAACGCCCCTATAAACAAGAAAAAGACGGGAGAGAAAATAATATCAAGGTGAGGGAGCTCTTTACTATTTGTCTCTTCCCGTCTTGATATTTTGACAATACTCCTTGAAAAAAGTTTCGGATGAAAACAAAGGCCGGTTACATCCTGCTTAAGCGTTGAATTCTCGCGTCTATCGGCGGGTGGGTCGCGAGAATCTGCTTCGCGGCCGCTGAATTGGATACATTGAAATACATGTGCGCCATTCCGGAACTAACCGGATTTTCAACAGCCGCATCCTGCTTTATTTTCGCAAGCGCGCCTATCAGCCCTTTCGGATACCTTGTTAAAAGGACCGCCTGAGCGTCCGCAAGATACTCGCGCTGCCGCGATACCGCGAACCTTATAAGCGCCGCTGCTATGGGCGCGATTATCGCGGCTAAAACCGCTATGATGATAATTACAGCGCCCCCCCTGCCTCCGGATGACCTTCTCCCCCTGCCCCAAAAGAGGCTTCTGGTAATGTAATCCGAAAGCATGGCCACAACACCCACAAGCACAGCCGCGACTGTGCCGACAAGTATATCAAAATTCTTTATATGGCTGAGTTCATGGGCTATGACGCCTTCAAGCTCAAACTTATCAAGTTTTTTCAGCGCCCCTTCAGTCACTGCTATTACGGCATTTTTCGGGTTTCTGCCCGTGGCAAACGCGTTTATCGCGTCGCCCTGCATGACATAGACCCGCGGTTTTGGCAGGCCCGCGGCAAGCGCCAGCCCTTCTGCTGAAATAATGAGCTGCCTGTGCTTGTATTGATTGGCCGGTTTCGCGCCTGTGATGGCAAGGACTATTTTATCACTGTAATAATAGGTTGTGAAGGAATAGGCAATCGCGAAGACAAAAGCGGCAATCACCCAGATATACGGGTCGCCGTAAAGCTCTCCAAGCACATAACCCAGCCCGGTTATTATAAGGATGAAGAAGAAAATCAAAAAGAATGTGTTTCTCTTATTGTGTTCTATGTCTTCGTATACCATCAATTGCTCCTCATATAATCCCGTATGCCTTTAAAACTTTACCTGGGGAACGGCCTTTTCAGCCTCCGCTATCTCAAAATAGCCCCTTTTGGCATGGCCGAATACTCCCGCGAAGATAACCGCCGGAAAGAGCTGCTGGTATTCGTTATACATCCTCACAGACTCATTAAAAAACTGGCGCGCGTACGCTATCCTGTCCTCAAGGCCCGAGAGCTCGGTCTGAAGCATTTTGAAATTCTCATTTGCCTTGAGCTCGGGGTAATTTTCCACGACAGCAAAAAGAGACTTCAACGCGCCCGTTATCATGTTGTTCGCCTCAGCCGCCTTGCCGACATCATTGCCGGCATTCTGCATCATTGACCTTGCTTTTGTCACGTTCTCAAAGACATCTTTTTCATGCTTGGCATAGCCTTTTACGGTCTCAACAAGGTTGGGAAGCAGGTCTGTCCTGCGCTTGAGCTGGACATCAATCTGAGACCACGACTCATTCACCCTGGCCCGCAAAGTAACCAGCCTGTTATAAATCGCGAGAATAATAACAACAAGTACTACGCCTGCCCCTATCACGATCATCATTCCTGCATCCATTTCCCACCTCCTGAATTTTCACTAATATGATTATTATATCAGAATCTGGAAAAAACTCCACGCTTTTTATAGCGGTACGCTTGCACGTGCAGAAAATTCGCACAATTAAATTTTCTCGTCTTGCTCTTTGCCGGTTGCTAAACAACCTTTGCCTTAACACGCACTGTCGCAGGACGGGGCGGGCAGTGGAAAATTTCGTCGAGAACCCAGGGCGCGTCTGCGTTGTGCGCTATTCAACACCATCCCAAACACCCATGCCCTGCATAAAAGTTACCGCCCTGAAACCCGCGCAAGCCTAATCGCGTATATTCACGAGTCAACAAACGAACAGGCTCACCGCCGATGTAAATCGGCGAAATTTCTCCGCCGGCCGCCCCGGCCCACCTCCAGTACTGCAATTTACAATTTGAAATTTTCAATTTGCAAGTTAGTACGAACTCCGAAAGACAAAACGCTTAGACGGGGATGAACCCCGTCTCTACGAATAATTTTGCCGGTTTTTGCAGGTTGCTAAAAAACCATTGCCCCAACACCCACCATCGCAGGACGGGGCGGGTGGCGGAAAATTTCGTCGAGAACTCAGGGCGCGTCTGCGTTGTGCGCTATTCAACACCATCCCAAACATCAAAGCACATCAGCCTTCAATCCGCCCTAAAACCCGCGCAAGCCTAATCGCGGCCATTCACGAGTCTCCATCTGGCCGGGCTCGCTGCCGATGTAAATCGGCGAAATTTCTCCGCCGGCCGCCACGTCCCACCTCCAGCGAGGCAATTAAAAAACAATTTACAATTTGGAAGTTAAAAGGCAAAACCCCTGATTATCAGCGGTTTTTAACCTGCAAATTGTAAATTCAAAATTGTAACTCAGCGTCCTTTCCTCACAACCTCCACCGACCTCTTCCCCTTCTCAACAACCCCGATATTATAAACCCTCTCCCCCTTTGCCTTCAAAAACCGCGCAACACTCCCCGCCTCTTTTTTACCGGCAATAAGCACCATCCCTATGCCCATGTTAAACACCCTGTGCATCTCCTCATCGCCTATTCTTCCCAGCTTTTGTATAAGCTTGAATACCGGCAGAACCTTCCAGCTTCCTCCGCTTATAACGGCCCTCATGTTTTCAGGCAGCACTCTCACTATATTGTCGTAAAACCCGCCGCCGGTTATGTGAGCCACGGCCTTTACGGCCTTAAACTTTTTCCGGATGAGCGGATACACGGATTTAAAATAGGACCTGTGCGGCTTTAAAAGCGCCTTGCCGGCAGTTGTTCCGAGCTCCTTCAGATGCTTCGTATAAGGTATCCCGTTTGACTCAAACACCCGCCTCGCAAGGGAATAACCGTTTGTATGGAGCCCGTCTGACCCGAGCCCTATTATCACGTCTCCGCGCTTCACGTTTTTTCCCGTTATAATCCGGCCCGGCGCAGCCTCGCCCACTATGGTGCCGACAAGGTCATAATCACCCGGCTTGTAAATGCCGGGCATCTCAGCCGTCTCGCCGCCCAAAAGCACGCAGCCGTTTTCACGGCACGCCGCGCTCAATCCTTTGATAACCTCCACAAGCACGCTGCCGTCAAGCTTTCCCGTGCCGAAGTAATCGAGAAAGAAGAGCGGCTTTGCCCCCATGACAAGTATGTCGTTTACGCAATGGTTCACAATATCCCTGCCCACAGTGTCGTGAACATTGAGGCTCTGCGCTATTTTCAGCTTTGTCCCGACGCCGTCAGTGCTAGCTACGAGGTAATTACCGCCGCTTAACCTGTACACACCGCCGAAACTTCCGATGTCAGCGGCCACGTTCCCGTTAAACGTGGACTTAATCAGTTTTTTTGCCTTTGAAAGCGCGGACATTGCCTCATCGATATTTACGCCTGCTTTTTTATAAAGGTTCGACTTTGCCATTATCAGCTCCTTAAAACCTGGGGTAACTTCCGAGGACCCTGACGTCCCCGCATTCTTTCTCAACTTCCTTAAGCGCCCTTACAACCCTGTCTGAACTTACATGCCCGAGAAAGTCCACAAAAAAATAGTAATCCCAGGCTTTTTTTCTCGAAGGCCTTGATTCTATATTGGTAAGGTTGATATTGTGGCGTTCAAAAGGCTTTAAAAGGCTGTAAAGCGCGCCTACCCTGTCTTTTATCGATACCATTATCGATGTTTTGTCATCCTGTGACTTCGGGCTTATTCCTTTTCCGAGTATAAAAAACCTCGTGATGTTTTCCGCCATGTCCTCAATTGATTTTGCCAGTATTTTCAGCCCGTACACCTCAGCTGCCAGTTCTCCCGCGATTCCCGCGGCGCCCTTTGTCTTTGCCGCGAGCTCCGCCGCCCTTGAGTTGCTTGACACCTCTTTAATTGCCGCGCGCCCGAGATTGTCCTCTATCCAGCCCCTGCACTGCGCCAGCGTCTGAGGATGCACATAAAGAAGCTTTACCGCCTTCAAGGCTTTTTCTTTTGACAACAGGTTGTGTTTTATGGCGAGAAGAACCTCTGAATATATTTTAAGCTCATGATCCGCGAATAAATCGTATGTATAATTTACAGCGCCTTCCGTGGAGTTTTCAATGGGCACGCAGCCGTAATCCGCGTTTCCCTTTTCCACCTCAAGAAACACGTCTTTAATGCTCATCACAGGGATGTAGGAAGATGCTTTTCCGAAGCGCTTTACGGCGGCCAGGTTGGAATACGAGGCCTTTGGCCCAAGGTAAGCTATCCGGACAGGCGCCTGCAGGCCGCGGCTGACAGAGAATATCTCGTTATAAACCGCCTCTATTCCGGAAGGCGGAAAACCGCCCTTTTTCGGCCTTTTGAGTTTTTTCAGAATCATGGCTTCCCTCGCGGGGTCATAGGCCTCTGACGCGCCCCGCTTTTTCAATCCCGCTATTTTCCTTACGCTCGCGGCGCGCCGGTGCAGCAGAGATACTATTCCGGAATCAACAATATCAATTTTTTTTCTTTGCGCCTTTATGTCTTTTTCCATTTTTTGCCTCCCTCCGGAAATATTGAATTTCACGTTCTGTCATATCCCTGAAAGCGCCCTGCATCAGCCCTTTAACCGTCACCGGCCCCACGCTCTCCCTGTGAAGCCTCACAGGCGGCAGCCCGACAGCCTGAAGCATCTTTTTTATCTGATGGTTCATCCCTTCTGTTATTGTTATAAAAATTATGTCGTTTTTTCCGTGCTTCTTCAGGATTCCGGCTCTTTTTGCCTTCGCAAGAACCGGTTTTTCCCCGTCCACGTCAATCAGCACGCCTCTCATCAGCCTTGCTGCCGTCTCATCCGTAAGCCTTCCCTTTATCTTGGCAGTATAATATTTTTCAACCTCAAACCTCGGATGCATTATCATATTGGCGAGGCTCCCGTCGTTTGTGATTATCAAGCAGCCGGTTGTGTTAAAATCAAGCCTTCCCACAGGATAAACGCGCGCCTTAACATTTGGCGGTAATATATCCATGACAGTGGGCCTGCCCTTCTCATCCGAGGCCGAGCAGATAAATCCCGCGGGTTTGTTAAGAACCAGATATACGTATTTCTCCTTCTTAATGAGCCTTCCCCTGTATTTAACGCTGTCTTTTTCAGGGTCAACTTTTGTTCCCGGCTCTGAGATAACTTTGCCGTTTACCGACACCTCGCCAAGAGCTATTAACTCCTCTGCCTTTCTCCTGGACGCGATTCCGCAGTGCGCGAGAAACTGCTGGAGCCTCATAATGCAGTCATTCCGGCCGTCGCCGCCTTCTCCAAAAACCGGGCTCCTGCCATATCAGTCATCTTTCTCCTCATCTTCTTCATCATCCTCATCGTCTTCGTCGTCATAATCATCAAAAATATCCTCTTCGTCGTCCTCGTCTTCGTCCTCATCCTCTTCCTCTTTCTTCAATTTTTTTTCGCCCTCAGCGCCTTCCTCAAAATCATCTTCCCCCGCCTCCTCGCTGTATCCGTATTCCTCAATGTCGTCTTCTTCCTCGTCCTTATAGACGCCCTCTTCCTCCTCGTCCTCAAAACCGCCTCTTTTTCTCCCCCCGTATTCATCTTCTGCCGCTGCCGAAGACTCACCGGTGGCCAACTCTTCCCGCATTGTCCCTTCCTCCTTTTCTTCGTTTAGTCTTTGTTCCACGCTCTTTCCTTCCGTATCGCTGAAATCAAACCTGGCCTGGTCCTTTGCCGCCTCAACTTTTGATTCCCAGTTCTCTATGTTTTCATTCATCTCAAGTATGGATTTTATCTCCTCGAGCTTGGGCAGGTCCTCAAGCGAGTTGATTCCCAGATACTGCAGGAATTCCCTGGTCGTGCCGTAAAGAAGCGGCCTTCCCGGCGAGTCTTTTCTGCCCGCTATCCTTACCAGTTTCCGTTCCAGCAGGGTATAATAAACGCCGTCGGAATTAACGCCCCGTATCAGCTCAACTTCCTGCTTTGTTATCGGCTGCTTATAAGCTATTATGGCGAGGACTTCCATTGCCGGCCTTGAGAGCCTTGCCATATACCTGGACTTATAGAGTTTTTTAATATACCGCGCGTACTGCGGCAGAGTGAGAAACTCATAACCGCCCGCCACCTGCCTGATTGATATGGGCGAGCCGCTCTGCGAGAATCTGGCGTTTATGCGGCCAATCGCCTCCTCAACATCCTTTGCGCCTGTATCAGCGGCGGAC
>DSBP01000017.1 GCA_011049465.1 bacterium
GCTTGGCAGCATAGGCAACCCTTTCCGCGGCATAAAAGGGCCGCAGATAATCATCCCGCCCATAAATACCGGGGTCAATATTTCAGGGATGATATCGCAGGTAGTTGGCGGAGAAGGAACCTTATGCGAAAACATGGGCAACCTGTTTGACGATATAGAGGGGTTGTTGTCGAAAGAAAACGGCGTGGAAAAACCCGCGCACGGTGGAAATTTAAAGATAGCGGGGAGCGGTGCTGGCGCCAACATGCTGCTTGATTATATGACGGATTCGGGAAACAAGGAAACGATTGACAAAATCGCGGGGCTGTCGCTGACAGGGATGCAGTTGGGCGGCGTGGACGTTGAGGCCATTACCGTGATAATGCAGGCGCAGGATATAACAAACAAGATGAGCATAGCGCTTGCCCTGATATCCGCGATAAATATGATACCCAACCCCGCGTTCGCGGGCTACCTCGCGACAGGCGCCATGGGATACGCGCGCAGCTGGGGCGAGAGCGCCATAAAAGCGCTGACATATCAGGCGCTTGATAACGTGATAAAAAATAATGACGCTGCGATAAATGAACTGGTAAGAAAACTGCCGGGCGGAAACAATTTTCCCGGTTTTGCCGGCAGTGTAAATGCAGGAACGGTTTTTGAGCAAGTGTTTGGGTGTGAGGCGGAAACCGATTTTGACAAATTTTGGGAAAACTTCTGGGAAAACACTGACTGGTGGGACCTGGCCGGAAAGGTGGCTGAATACACAGCGGGGTTTGAGAGCAACTCTGATATGGCGGGAAACAGCGTTTGGCTGAATGAAGTGAGAAGCAGGACCGCGGATTTTGGGGATGTGCTTCAGCACATTGACAAGGTGCACATATCGGGTGCGTCCGGGAAAAAGGGCGCGAATATGACAGTGGAAAGCGAGGCAATATCCCTGATATCACAGATATTAAGTTTGTTGAAGTTTATTCCCGAGCCGATAACGAATTCAATAGCGAATATAGGGCCCATAATTGTGAGCGTGCTGAACTCAACTGACGGAAACCTCTTCGGCACGCTTGAGAGCCAGCTTGGCAGGGACACGCCTCTTATGCGCTCGCTTGAAAGCAGCGGAAAGGCGGCGTTTAAAGAGCTGGATGTGTCAAATATGCCGTCGCTTCCCTTTAACCTGCCGATAGATTTCAAGATAATTCCCTTTATGGGCGATGTGTTTAATCAGGTCTTAAAAAGCCCGGCATTTGGCCGCGGGCCGCAGGCAGACCCGGGAAAGATACTGGCTGAAATGTGCGAGCCGGGAGAGCTGGGCATATTTTATCCCTACAAAGTGACAGTGACAGCCGCTGACCCGCAGTTTCCCAACTACAACGGCTGGCTCGTCGGCGTCACCACGGACAAGACATTTATCCGTGTTGAGGGCTGGGCGTCTGATTACCTGCCGCAGTTTCTGCAGGTTTACGCGAGGGCAGGCAGCGGCCCGATAGTCACTACAGTGCTCAAGCTTGACACAACGCTGATGACAACAGAGGACGGGAACAGGGGCAAGGCGGACTGGGCGCTTGATGTGCCGCTGCAAAACGCGGGGAAGAATGTCGTTCGGGTCTGGACCGTGAACGCGGGCGGAAACAGGGTTCAGACAGAGTTTTTGGCCTATCTTGTCGGCACAACATTTCCGCAGGAGGGCAGCAGGGCAGTGCCTGTCTCGTCCTTTATCTGGCGCGCGTATGACAGGTTCTTCCCCGGGCCAAAGCCCGCTGCTGAGGGCGGCGGGATGATAAACTTCCTCAACGCGCGGCCGGGCGAGGACCCGCTCTCTGACATATTCATAAGGACGGAAGCAGTGGGCAGGGAGATACGCGTATTTTACCCGGACAACACCCCAAACCCTGACCTTGTGCTTGTTGACGAGGATGGCAATCCCATAAACAGCGTGCCTGAGAGCGGTAAATTCAGGTTCAGGCTTAAGAACAAATACACGGGCAAATCATTTATAACCGTAATGGGCTCAGCGGACGCGCTCGGGTTCAGGGACTGGCAGCTGGATTACAAGTGGGAGCAGGAGGGCGGCGAGGGCACTGACTGGAAGAAAATCGCCTCGTCAAACACTCCAAAAGAGGGGCCGCTCTTTCAGGTCATGCACGCGTGGGACGTGTGGGCAAAACGGCTCTACGGCCCGTTCAGGATACGGACGCTGATAACCGACACAAACCTCAACTATGAGGCGGAGCAGAAGGATGAGGCGCTCTTTACCATAGGCACGCCCATAGACAGGGAAAACGAGTATCCCACTATTGTATCCGACCCGTATTACAAATTTCAGCTTCTTGTGCCGGAGAACGCGGTAAAGGAGACGGAATATGTGAATGTTTACAGCGAGAACACAGAGCCGCTTGTGCCGCTTATGAACAGCGCCTACTCGCTTATCACTTCGAAATACGGCATATACCCGGCGCTTGACAGCGCGAGGCTGGAACCCGGCTCAGAACTCATGATAACAATAAAATATACGGATACGGACCTTGAGCTGTCCGGAACAATCGACGAAATATTCGGGCTTGAGCAGGGAGATGCCTCTTACGACTATAGCGGGCAGAGGGAAAAGGCAAAGAGGATAGTGGAGCAGAATCTGGGCATATACAGGGAGACGGGCGTGTATGACCCGCTGATGTCCGTTACAAGGACAGCGAGGGAACTGCTCAAAGGCACGCAGATTCCGCTCGGCACATATACCGCGTTCACGAGGACGGCTGAGGCAAGGGGCTCTTATTTCCTCCTGCCCGCGGCAACGGGGCCTGTATTCAGGACGCCGCCTTACGCGTCGCCCTTCATATTCAACCCTGAGGACGCGTCAAAGGGCCGCCTTGAGACCGCCATATATTTCAAGCCCATGGCAGCCACGTCAAAATATGTTTACGCTTCCGTCACAATAAAGGACGCGAGAGGGACGAGGGTGGTGAGGGAGCTTTATGACGGAATAGGGAAAAAAGAGGGGATTGAACTCAAATACGCGGGCAAATACGGAGACATAGACGAATTCAGGGGGCGGAAACACTGGTTTTATAATTACGAATATGACGCGGAATCGCCTTCGTCGTACAGGCGCGTGCTTGACGCGCCCGCGTCCGGAATCGGGTGGGACGGCATAGGAAAGAGGGCGGACGGAACCACGGGCTATGTGGAAGACGGCGCGTACAAGGCGTATATAACGCTGATGGACAGTTTCGGGAACAGCACGACCGGCACCTGCATGATAGTGAAGGGAAGGATAGTGCCGGTGATATCGCAGATAGGCGGCCTGGCCGCGGCAGACGGGATGGAGCTGTCCGCTGAAGGCGCAAGCGGGATTATGGCGGTGGCGGGAACAGCCACGGGCGGCGAGGCGTACAGGGGATATATGGTGGGTTACAGGGCCTCGGGATATGAGCCGGAGGAGACAGAGGAGGATATGGCCCTGGGCTATACTATGCTGGGCATAGATACGGGCAGGGCGGGTGAGAGCGCTGTCCGCGCCGCGCTTAACCTACAGGTGACGGACGGCAAGCTGGCTGACTGGGACATAACAGAGCTTCATAACGGGCAGTATGACCTCGCGCTTTTTATTCTCGGTGAAGATGAGGAGGGGGAGATAAAACCGGTGGACAGGGCAGAGATAAAGGGGATAAGGATTAACAACCCCGAAGGGATATATAATATGAGGGCAGGGCCGAATCCTTTTACTGCCGGCGTAACGCTCACAGCCAATGTGAACCTGCCCCATTTCGGGGATGTGGCCTTCACAATAGCCGATATGGACGGCAATACCGCGGCAGTGCTTGAGGGAGAGCACATATCAGGGGTGAAATACGGCGTTTTCTGGGATGGAAGCGGCGCTGATTACGGGTATTATGATGTTTTTGTCATGGCAGAAGGAGCCTCCGCGTCAATGCTGATAAGGAAAGTGCCGAACCTCATAAACCTGGCGGTCACTTCGCCCGCGCCGGGAACGGCAATAACAGCCGCCGCGCAGGTAAGGGGCGACGCGTATGTGGAGGACGCGGCAGGAGAGACAATACCGGCGAGGATGGAGTATTATGAGCTCTTCGCGGCAAAGGACAGCGGGGAGTGGAAGCTGATGAGAAAGAGCGATGTTGAGGTGAGGGCAGGGGTTTTTGCCGAGGCGGGCATGGATATGCTGAACAGCGGGACGCTGAATTTTAAGCTGGCTGTCCATGACAACGCGGGCAACTCGCGCGCTGTTGAGAGCGGGGAGATAGAGACGGGCCTTGTCGTGTTGTTAAGGGCTGAACCGGGCATAATAATAAAGGACGGAACCGACAAAACCGTGATGAGTTATTATTTTAACAAGGACATGGATGATGTGTCGTTGAGAATAGAGAAGGCTGACGGCAGCGGAGTGTTCAGGGAATTCGCCGTCGCGCCGGAAGGGAAAAAGGCCGGGGAGCACAGGGCTGAATGGGACGGCAGGAACAGCAGCGGCAGTTACGGAGAGGCAGGCGCCTACAACGCGGTGCTGAGCGCGGGCCGGGGACAGGAAACAAGAAACTTGGCACGGGCCGTCTCCCTGCTGGAACGGGCCGAAGAGACGGTCGTAGTGCCGGATATGCGGGCGGAGCAACAGTTCGGGCGCGAAAAAACACAGACTTTCATCGTGCCGTTTGACCAGACAGCGAGGTATATGATAACGACGGGCAGCACTTTTTTTTATACTTATTACTGGTATATTAAAATTGACGGCAATATGGTTGATTCAGGTAATATGGCTATTAGTTGGAGGAGTATTGATTTGTATAAAGGGCAGGTTGTGGAGCTTTATACAGAGGCGAGCGCAGGCATTATGAATTATATCGATATGATTTTCGAATACAACAAATGGAAAGAGATCGGCCCCATACAGGTGCACGATGTCCCGCGCCCCTATTTTGATTTCAGGGCAAGCGCGTACGGGATGTACGACATCCCCGTGCCGGTTACATATACAGTAACAGCGTATTCTTGGGAAAATTGGATGCACGAGCATACAGTATACGTGGAATGTTCTGTAAAGGCAACGTGGGATCATGGAACTGATGTGAGTTATTTTAACGAGGGGAGTTTTGTAGTTCCGTATAACCAAACAATACGTTATTCAGCTGATGCAGAAAACTGTCTTTCTAACGATCATGAGTGGTGGATTTACGTGAATGGCTTCCAGTTTGATTACGGAAATGAGGATGCGTGGAATAGATATCGTACTGTTAGTAAAGGGGATGTAGTATCTTATAAAGTGAAAGCAAAACGTCCTTGGATTTGCGTTGAGAACCCAACGACTACAATAATGGTATGGTATAACAATCAGAGGCCGCAGGATGTTTCGCATACGGCTGCGACGGGAAGCGGTTACGGGCAGGAAGTCTTATTTTCGCACAGAACTGCCTCACAGCCGTTTTCTGTCAGCATAAGCGCGAAAAAAACCAGTGATTGGGACGACAAACCGGAACACGGCATAATTTTTAATCCTTATTATGAGCCGAATAATACAATAAACGCATCCAGCAGCGGCGGCTGGAAACCTGAAGTTAAGTATGGTATTGGCGCGGTTTATAACGGCCTCACGGGTTGGGGTGTGAATATTTCTCCTGAAGGCAGTTCGTATAAGGACGGGCCGGCAAAGAATTATGGCGTTCAGATGGGCACGATAACGCACGGGTTCAGCAATACAACGACTGTCAAATACACCGCATGGATAAAAGAGGATTTGTTGTTTAAATCACCCGCTATAAAGACAATAACAATAGATTCGTTTGATGAGCATGTCGAGTATTTTTTATTCGCGCAGGATACCGGGTTGGGGGTACAGCTGGACAGCAGCCAAGCCAGAAATCGTCTTGACATAGATCTTGAGCGGCATAACCGTTCAACCGGAAGATGGCAGCGACAAAGTATGGATTATGACAACGGCCGGTGGATGTATAATTATGAATGTGTAAAGGATGCGGAATATCGGCTTATAATTAAGAAAAGACAGACGGGAGATACTGATTCATACAGCATTAACTTGCTTGTTGATGAGTATTTCGGCAGTTACAGGAAATACGACTATGTTGAAGTGCCTATGCTGCCGCGCGGACAAGGGCAAAGCGCTGAAGCCGAGATAAAAATTGAAAAAAAAGAAAATGAGACAGCGGTTGTGGTGGTGTTGGGCGCGCAGTTTATACGTGATAGTGGGAGTGTGACCGGAAGCGTCTTGATTGTTGACACGGCAGGGACGACGCGGGGTGCGATAAATCATTCCGGCGGATGGGACAGCACCCAAAGCATGAATGTCACCTTGAACAAGGCGGACGGGCCGTTTGAACTGCGCGTTATCAGGACGAGCCGCAGGGGGCAAATAAAGGCTTTTGTCCTGTATGACAGCAGCAGTAAAACGATGCTTAAAAGCCACACCTTAGGCACTGCATCTTGGAATAATACAATATACTAC
>DSBP01000139.1 GCA_011049465.1 bacterium
CTTCATTATCTTGTCTCTGATATACTGAGAAATATAAATGACCCGCTGCTTAACAAAGCCATAAATGAGATGAATGACATTGACGCGGGGTTCATAAAAAACTTTTTAAAGGGAGACGACCTGTCACTGGGGTTCGCGACACAGGCGCTTGGGGCAATTTTCAGGACCTTTACGGTACAGGAGATAGCGTCAATGGCGCTTAACAGGGATTACAAGGAGTTTTTGCTGCGGTTCGCCAGGGTATATCCTAAATCAACGCCCGCTGTTGTCAAGGCGGCTGTAAAGGGTTTTATTGAGGAGATATTCGGGAAAAAGAGAAGGCACAGGTGAGAAAAATTCGCACAAGGAGGAAGAGATGTCAAAGCACAACGGAGGCGGAGAGGCTATTTACGGGCTCGGATTTATAGGCGCGGTGATTTATTTCATACAGCACGCGCCCACGTTCTGGATGGGCGTGCTCGGTTTTTTCAAGGCGCTGATATGGCCGGTACTTGTTGTCTATAAACTGCTCGAGTTCCTGAAGTTTTAATCTCCAAAGGGAAGGCTGCGGCAGGATAACGGAAGGTGTAAGCGTGCCGGAAGCAGGAGAGTTGTTGTCAGCTGTCAAAAAGCTCGGTCTGGAAGGCCGAATTGTGTGCCTCCATTCTTCAATGAAGTCTTTTGGATGCCGCTTTGAAGGCGGAGCGTCAGCGGTTATCAGGGCATTTACTGATTCGGGATGCACGCTGATTGTTCCCTCGTTTTCCTACAGGTTTACTGTGCGGCCGCCTGAAAATATGCGGCCCGCTCAAAACGGGTATGATTATGAAAATATGCTGCCCGAATCAGGCATAGACGGGGCATATACGCCCGAAACAGATGAGATTTCCGCGGAGTATATGGGGCAGGTTCCGCTTGAAGCGGTTAAAACAAAGGGGCGGGCAAGGGGAAACCATCCTGTCTGTTCCTTTGCCGGTGTCGGACCGCTCGCCGCTGAAATTATCGGAACCCAGTCGTCGACAGATGTTTTCGCGCCTCTGCGGGCGATAGCGGATAAGGGCGGTTATGCGGTTATGATGGGCACGGGCCTGGCAACAATGACAGCCCTGCATCTTGCAGAGCAGATGGCAGGAAGGAATATGTTCATTCGCTGGGCCAAATCACCCGATGGAGGGATTATTGAGTGCGAATGCGGCGGCTGTTCAGAGGGGTTCGGGAATTTTGAGCCTGTTGTCTCAGGAATGGAGAGAAGGGGAGGCGCGGGAAAAAGCGTATGGCGCGCGTTTCCGCTGGCGGAATTTCTTGAAGAGGCGTCCGCTGCCATAAGAAAAAATCCGGCTATAACGCACTGCCGCCGCGTTTTTGAGGGCAATAAGCCCTGTATGTTATGCGAAGACGCGGTTAAAGGCGGCTGCGTCCGCCGCGTGGAATAACGCGTATATGTTTTTTTCGACGAAACTTTCCGCTGCCCGCCCCGTCCTGCGGTAGTGCGTGTTGGGGTAAAGGTTGTTTTGTAATCGTATTAACTTGTAAATTGCAAATTCCAAATTGTAAATTGCCGTACTTGAGGTGGGCCGGGGCAGGCAGCGGAGAAATTTCGCCGATTTACATCGGCGGCGAGCCCGGTCAGCCGGTGACTCGTGAATGGCCGCGATTTGGCTTGCGCGGGTTTTAGGGCGGCAACTCTTATGCAGGGCACAGGTGTTTGGGATGGCGTTGAATAGCGCGCAACACAGACGCGCCCTGAGTTCTCGACGAAATTTTCCGCTACCCGCCCCGTCCTGCGTCAGTTGTTTTGGGGCAAAGGTTGTTTAGCAGCCTGCAAAAAACAAGCGGATTAAATACCGTAATGCGTCGTTTTTGTAGGGGCGATTCACGAATCGCCCAAGCGTCTTGTATTTCGGGGTTTGCATTAACTTGCAAAGTGCAAATTGTAAATTTAAACTGCAGTACCCTGCAGTACCCGGGGGCCGAAAATTCTTGTATAAAAACAGATATTTTGTTATCATATGGGTCTGGGTTTATTATGCCCAAAAAAGGCTTAAAAAGGAGGAAATGATGAAAATTGCCATACTTTCCAATGAATTCCCGCCAAACGTCTATGGGGGAGCGGGTGTTCATGTTGAGTATCTGACCCGTGAGCTCGCGAAGCTTGAGAACAGGAAACACAAAGTTGACGTATACTGCTTCGGAAATCAGAAGGAAACAAAGGAAAACCTCAGCGTTAAGGGTATTGATGCCTCTTATAACTATGAGTCTCATGACCCGAAACACAAAAAATTTCTTGATACGGTATTAAAGGATATAGTGATGGCAGGCAGTATTGAGGGAGCTGATGTTGTCCACTGCCACACCTGGTACAGCCATTTCGCCGGAATTATGGCAAAAAACCTGCTTCAGGCGCCGCTTGTATTAAGCACGCACTCGCTTGAGCCTCACAGGCCGTGGAAGGCCGAGCAGCTCGGCACCGCGTATAACGGAAGCTCGTGGATAGAAAAGACCGCGTATCAGAACTCTGACGGAGTTATAGCCGTGTCAGAAGCGATGAAAAACGACGTCCACGCTCTTTATGATGTGCCGTTTGAGAAGATACGCGTAATTCACAACGGTATTGACCTTGACCAGTACAAAGCCTCGGAAAATGGCAGCGTCCTTGACAAGTACAAAATAGACAAGAAAAAGCCCTTCATCCTCTTCGTCGGCCGCATAACAAGGCAGAAGGGAATAATACACCTTGTAAATGCCATTAAGCACATAAAGCCGGGATACCCTGTAGTGCTCTGTGCCGGCGCTCCTGACACCGAGGAGATAGCGAAAGAGATGGAAGAAAAGGTGGCTAAGGCAAAGAAGGAATCCAAGAATGATATAATATGGATACCCGAGATGCTCTCAAAAGAGGATGTTATAATTCTTTACTCAAAGGCAGCTCTTTTTGTATGCCCCTCGGTTTACGAGCCGTTCGGCATAATCAATCTTGAGGCAATGGCGTGCAACACGCCTGTTGTCGCGGCAAAAGTGGGCGGTATTCCCGAGGTTGTGATACCGGGAGAGACCGGGCTGCTTGTGCCGATTAAGACAAAGGGCGGCGCGGATGTGGAGCCGGCTGACCCGGACGCGTTCGCCAAGGAACTGGCTGAAGCGGTCAACTCGATAATAGACAAGCCCGATACGCTGGCTGAAATGGGGAAAAAATCCAGAAAAAGGGTAGAGGAGCATTTCAGCTGGACAAGCATAGCGGCAAAGACGCTTGATTTTTATACGGCGCTTGCGGAAAAGTTTAAAAAATAAAAAAAATGAGGTGGGTTATGAGTGTAAACGAAATTAATGACAAAATAAGAGAGGCGGCGAAAGTCGCCGCGCAGTATCACACGGATAATGTAGGCGCGCCCGCAGCTACAAGGCTGGAGTGGCCGGTTGCGGTCTCCGTCAACAAGGGGCTGGAGGGCGCGATTGCGTGCGAGACAAAGATAGGTTATGTTGACGGTGTTAACGGCAGGCTGGTTTACAGGGGGCACGACTCCTTTGAATTATCCGAACATTCAAATTTTGAGGAGACATCATACCTTCTGCTTTACGGCAAGATGCCGAACGCGGCAGAGTATAAGGCGTTTGACGAAAAACTCAAAGGCTACAGAAAACTGCCGCATGAAATATATGACGCGCTCAAGCTCGGCGCTGTCAAGACCGCGCATCCGATGACGAGCCTCTATATAACCACAGGGATGCTCGGAGCGCTTGACCAAAAATCCGAGGATGTGTCTTGGCAGAACCAGGAAGAGATTGCGATAAGGCTCATATCAAGGATATCCACGCTTGTCGGAGAGATAGCAAGGCTGAGGAAAGGGCTTGAGCCTGTTGAACCTGATTTGAGCCTGGGTCACGCGGCAAACCTTGTTTATATGATGACAGGAAGCAAACCTGATGAGGCGACAACAAAACTGATGGATATCGCCCTGATACTCCACGCTGACCATGGAATGAACGCGTCCACGTTTACGGCAATGGTGGCAAATTCGTCTCTTTCTGACATGTATTCATCTGTTGTGGCGGGAATCACCAGTTTGAAGGGATCGCTTCACGGCGGCGCCAATGAAAAAGTGCTTTATGACCTCGAGGAGATAGGTACACCGGACAAGGCTGAGGAGTGGTTTAAAAAAGCGCGCGAAGAAAAGAGAAAGGTAATGGGTTTCGGGCACAGGGTTTACAAGGCGTATGACCCGCGCGCCAGGATATTCGGGCCGCTTGTTGAGTTTATGGCCCGAAGGAACCCGGAGATCAACAACCTGTATTCCATAGCCAAAAAGCTTGACGCGATAATATGCGAGCAGTTCGGGAAGGAAAAGAAGATATTCCCCAATGTTGATTTTTATTCGGGGCTCATTTACAGGGGAATGGGCATTGAGACCGCAATGTTTACGCCTATTTTCGCGGCCAGCCGTATTTCGGGCTGGACGGCCAGGATACTCGAATACCTGAAGGAAAACAGGCTCTTCAGGCCGCGCGCGGTTTATACCGGAGAAACAAAAGCCGAGTATATACCCATCGATAAAAGGTAAGTGCGGGTAAAAAACGCGCGGAGCCGGTGTCCGGACGAATATTGGCGTTATATCCATAAAAAAACCTGATGAGGAGCTTTGTGTGATTAAACACGGCAGGAACAGGGCTGTAATCGAGAAGGTTATGCCGGAGATAAACAAAGGTCTATTTTCCGCGCGCGCATTCCCGGGGGAGTCAATACATGTTGAGGCGCACGCTTACGCGGACGGCCACGACGAAATCACCGTAATGCTTTATTACAGGCACGAGTCCTCGAAACAGTGGGAATCATCCGGGATGAGCCTGCGCTGGAACGACGAGTGGACAGGGAGCTTTAAGGCTGAAAAGGAAGGGAGATACATATACAGGGTATCCGCCTGGGTTGACGGATATAAGACGTGGAAAAACGGGCTGTTGAAAAAAGCCGGGGCAGGGCAGGCGCTTGAGGTTGAGTTTAAAATCGGCGCTGAAATACTTAAGGGCATTATAAAAAGGGTTCAGGTGAAAAAGGATATTGAGGAGCTTGAAAAGGCTTTCGCGGCTTTTTTAAAAGGGGGCAGCAGCGCGCTTGAATTTGTTAACAGCGGAGTTATTGAGGCAATATCCGTCAAATATCCCGATCCTGAGCTTGTTTCCGATTATGACAGGGAGCTTAGGGTAAATGTGGAGCCTCCAAGAACCGGTTTTTCAGCCTGGTATGAAATCTTCCCGCGTTCATGCGCCAAAGAAGAGGGTGTTCACGGCACATTTAAAGACGCTGAAGCGTGGCTTCCTGTAATCAAGGAACTTGGTTTTGATGTTGTATATTTTCCGCCGATACATCCGATAGGCGTAAAAGGGCGGAAGGGAAGGAACAACACGCTTAAGCCGGCGCCGGGCGATCCGGGCAGCCCATGGGCCGTGCAAAATCACAAGGAGATACACCCGCAGCTCGGCACAACCGTGGATTTTGAGGAGTTTGTAAAGGCGGCAAAGAAACTCAGGATTGACACGGCGCTTGACATCGCTTTTCAGTGCTCGCCCGATCATGTTTATATTACCGAACATCCGGAGTGGTTCAAGTGGAGGACTGACGGAACCATACAATACGCGGAAAATCCTCCGAAAAAATATGAGGACATAGTGCCTTTTAATTTCGAGAATGACAATTGGCAGGAACTTTGGGACGAGCTTGTGTCAGTCTTTATTTTTTGGGCGGAAAAGGGCGTGAGGATATTCAGGGTTGACAACCCGCACACAAAACCCTTTGGATTCTGGGAATACGCGCTTAAAAAGGTGAAAGAGCGGTATCCGGGGACAATTTTTCTGGCTGAAGCGTTTACAAGGCCCAAGATAATGCATATGCTCGCGAAAACAGGTTTTAACCAGTCATACACATACTTCACGTGGAGAAATACAAAGCAGGAGATTGAAGGGTATGTAAATGAACTTGTGCACGCCGAATCAAGATGGTTCTTTACGCCGAATTTTTGGCCGAATACGCCTGACATACTTCATGAGTACCTTCAAAAAGGGGGAAGGCCGGCGCATGTAATACGGCTCGTGCTGGCTGCCACGCTCTCCTCGAATTACGGTATCTACGGCGGCGCGTTCATAACCATTGACAATGAGCCGTTTCCGGGCAAGGAAGAAAACAACAACAATGAAAAGTACCAGCTGAAGAACTGGGATTTAAGGCAGGAAGGCTCGATTTTTGACGAGGTGAAGAGGATAAACGCGATAAGAAGGGAAAACCCGGCGCTTCAGACAACATGGAACACAAGGTTTTATTATGCCTCAAATGATAATGTGATTTTCTATATAAAGGCTGACGAGGAAAAGAAGAACATAATAATGACAGCTGTTAATCTTGACCCGCATAACAAACAGGCGGCTGTGGTGCACGTGCCCGCTGCCGAC
>DSBP01000141.1 GCA_011049465.1 bacterium
AGTATAAACTTTGTGTTTTTTCTGGTTTTATCCTTTGATTATTGGGGGTTTTTTGTCATGGACATGCTGAAATAGGCTTATGCATCTTTACTACCCAAAACCCAAACCAATAATTTTTTATTGATTATTTAAGCACTATCAGCGTGTTTATCCTGGACCTGTGTTTTTCACCCTTTTTATTCCCGGCCTCTATCATCCAGTAATAGGTTCCGTTTGACAGATTCCCTGTTTCAGCAGCCTCAATAAATACCCTGTGGTTTCCCGCGGGTATGTTCCCTGCTATTTCGCTCTCAAGTATCCGCCTGTATCCGGCGGTGTAAAGGCTGAATACAACGCGCTCGCATCTCTGCGAAACCGCGAAATCAACATAGAGCCTGTTGTCCCTGCGCGGGTTAAAGGGCTGCGGGTAATGTTCAGCGCGCGTTATCCTGAATATTTCCGACTCAGCCGGGGGCGTAAGCGTTGATGTCGGCGTCGCGCTCATGTAAACTGTCGGCACAGCCGTGCTTGTTGCTGTGCGCGTAAACGTAGGTACTGCCGTCCCTGTCGCTGTAGGTGTAGGCGTGGCTGTCCGTGTTGCCGTTAAAGTGTGCGTGGCCGAAGGGCTTGCTGTGCCCGTGGAAGTCATTGTAAATGACGGGGTTGCTGTCCCTGTTGCCGTAGGCGTAAAACTCGGGCTCCACGCTGTTGTTTCCGTAGCCGTAAATGTCACTGTCACCACAGGTGTATTCGTAAGCGTTCCTTCAGGCGTATTTGACGCAGTTACCACAGGCGTCAGCGTAAATGTAGGCACTGCCGTGCTTGTCGAGGTTGGCACTGCTGTCACTGATGATGTCTCTGTCATTGTTGCCGTAAAAGTGGCTGTCGAACCCGGATCCACAGGCGTCCATGTCTGTGTTATCGAGGGCGTATATGTGGCCGTGCCTGTCCTCGTGCTTGTGAATGTGGGCGTCAGAGGCTCCGGCGTTGACGTCCGCGTAAACGTAGGCGTGCCTGTTCTTGTCCGGGTGAATGTCGGAGTCCCTGTCCCCGTCCTTGTGAATGTGGGCGTCAGAGGCTCTGGCGTTGACGTCCGCGTAAACGTAGGCGTGCCTGTTCTTGTCCGCGTAAATGTCGGAGTTCCTGTCCTCGTACCTGTGTATGTAGGCGTGGCTGTCCTTGTCGCTGTCCGCGTGAACGTTGGCGAGGCAGAAGACATCAGGAGACGCACATCATCCACCTGTATATCGAGCGCGCCGTTCGCGTTGCTGGCCCACTGTATTGCCGCGACCGCGTTTTGCGTAAAATCAGCCGCGCTTCCAAAACCCCTCTGCCCTATCTCAGAGAATAATATGGTGACCTTTGTCCAGTCTGCCGGCGCGGTAAATGCCCTTCCGTAAAAATCCCCGTCAGCGATTGAGGGCTGAGTAAACTGAAACCAGTATGTACCGCCGTTTCCGCGCGCGTAAAACTCGACCCCTGTATACCCGCTTAAATCAACCGCGTCCCCGCTGCTGTCCAGGTTTGTCCCCATGCCGCCGTAATCATTTATCGTGCCGCTTATCGCTGCCCGGTAATTCGCGGAGCCCTCCATTCCGCCGGCTGTCATTACAAAAGGATCGGGGTTCACGGTTGACGACCCGCCGGCATAACTGTACCAGCCGCCGCCCCAGTTGTTCTGGTTGTCCCCATCCTCCATATCGTCAAGCAGGAAGCTGATCGGCGTCGCGGTACCTGTCGGAGAAACCGTAGGCGTCCCTGTCGCGGTCCACGCGGGGTCAGGTGTGGCTGTGCGCGTCGGCGTACGCGTGCGCGTTGCCGTAAAAGTTGGAGTGCCGGAAACCTGCCTGCTGAAATTTATATCATCAACATAAAAATCCGAAGTACTGCTCTGCGTCTCCACAAAAAGCCTCGCGACCCTTAAGAGCCCTGTCCATGTCACATTAGCCGAGCCGCTCACTTCGCTCCACTGGCTGTTATTTACCGCGCCGGAACCGAGCGACAAATACCTGCTGCCCGCGTCGTCCTTTATAAAAAGCGTCAGCCTTGCCTGGTCAGAACCTGTCGCGAGGCGCGCCCACACACCCGCGTTATAAACCCCCTGCCCCTGCGCGAGCAGATAAGGCAGCACGTGCTGGCCTATGCCGTGGTATGCCTGTGTCCTGTTATAAACCCTTGCTGATTTTAAACCGGAGTGAACAAGCGTGGTCTCTTCCGCAATTGTGCCGCCTGACATTTCATTCCAGCAGTAAATGGAGCTCTCAAAACCGCCGTTATAAATCCCATTGACAGGCTGCAGGCCCAAAACAGTCTCTATCGCGTAATACGCCGGTTTTTTATTGTAATCCGTATCAAAAATCAGGGCCGCGTCCGACGCTCCTCCTGTAAAACCCGGTATCCATGAATACTTGTCCGTAAACCCCCACAAAAACATCCGTTTTATATTGGGATGCGTCATGCATAAGAACGTCATGTCAGCATATGCCTTTGCCTGTGACTGCAGTTTTGCCGCGTCAACAGGCACGGGTATGGCTACGTCCAGTTCTGTGACCGATACCTGCAGGCCCAGCGCAGTCAGCCTTTGCGCGTTTTCCCAGATATCGTCGTTTAAACGCCAGTTATGGCTGACATGGCACTGCCATCCCACGCCGTCAATCGGGACGCCCTGTGATATTAAATTACTGACCATGCTGTAAATATAATTTGACTTCCCGTTCAGGCCTTCATTGCCGTAGTCATTATAGAAGAGCTTTGCCTGAGGGTCCGCCTCCCTCGCCCATTGAAATGCCAGCGGAATATAATCGCCCAGCCTCTGATTCCAGAAATCATCCGTCCTGTATCCATAAGGCGAGCCGTCCCTGACCGCCTCATTTACCACGTCCCACTCATTCATTTTACCGCTGTACCTGCCGGCCATGGCCTGGACATACGCACGCAGCATGTCCCTGACCTCATCATTGGTATAACCTCCGCTGCTCATCCAGCCCGGGACAACCGTGTAATAAACAAGCACATGGCCCCTCATCTGCATATTGTTCGTGTCCCTGAAATTCCTGTAATAATCCGTATTTGTAAAATTATAGCTGTAAGGCCCGCTCCACAAATAGGCCTTAAACTCATTTTCCCCGCCCATCCAGTTGAATTCCCCTGCCAGCGTGTTCCTGTACGCGGTTTCATTGCGCAGCGGGTTATTCGTGGCGCACGCGCCGAGCAGAAAACCTTTTGAGTCTGCCAAATCCCTGAGGTTGTTGAAAACAGCAGGAGTGGGTGTCGGTGTCGCATCTCCCGCCTGATAAAAACGGTATTGGTTAAAATTAAACAAATAGCCGGTGCTGCCCGTAAACCTTAAGTAAAGGTCCTGCACGCCTGTCGCGCCGCTTACAGGACAGTTCACTGTCTGCCACGCCTGCCAGCCGCCTGTAACAGGGACAGCACAGGTTCCAACAAGCGTGCCTGTGGGGCTGCCAAGCCTTATCTCTATATTGCCGCCGCTGCCCGCGCTCGCGACACGCGCCTCAAAACTTGAGGCGCCGCTCCCGAAATCAACGCCTGTGACCTTTATCCAGTCCCCGTTTTCAATGTATCCGAGATTCATCCCTCCTTCAGAGCATGTTTCCGTCCTTATTCCGGATGAAATCTCCATGGCCTCAGCCTCATTTACGGCATACGGGTTTACGTATTTAATCTGCGCGACCCCTGCCGTATTCGGCACAACTTTCTGTATGGTTCCGTCAGGGTTGTAATACATCCTGTTGATTGCCGCGCTGCGCTGGTAAATGCTGTCAGAGCAGGTTATGCCGTTGAGGTTCGCGAGCCGCCTTGTATGATAAGCCACATACCAGTCGTCCCCTATGTTAAAAATTGAGGCGTGGTTGTTGTTGTAGCAGTTGTCGGGCGGGTTATCAAGTATGGTCCCCCTGTGGACAAACCCTGTCATGGGATTATCGCTTGTCATGTAATCTATCCTCGCGGATGACTCGGAAAAATCAGATGAGTACGAAAGATAATATATGCCGTTGCGCTTGTGCATGTAAAGCGCCTCAAAGAACTGCGGCACGTCAATCGTAACTGCCTCGCCGTTCACGCTTATCATGTCTTCATTAAGCCTTATCACCCTTGCATGGCCCTCGCCGCCGCCTCCGAAATACAGGTATGCCTGGCCGTCATCGTCAATAAAAACACCCGGGTCAAAGAGCCAGTCCACATTGCAGTTCGGCATGCTTCTTGTGATGAGCGCCTGGCCCAGTGGGTCTGTAAAAGGCCCTGTCGGGCTCGTGCTCCTTAATACTCCGATGTTGTTCGCGCCGTTCCCGAAATAGACGTAATAATAGCCGTTCCTGTAGGTTGACGCAGGCGCCCAGGACATTGTTGCCCATGACGAGTCCCGCGGCATCTGTACGGGCTCGCCATGGTCCGTCCAGTTGACAAGGTCATCCGAGGAAATCAGCGTCAAATCCGTGATGGAGCTGTAATCCACGGCGTCATCCTGGTCATGGGAACAATAAATATACACCCGCCCGTTGAAATAACTGGCGTCAGGGTCAGCCGTGTATTTTTGATAAATAAGCGGGTTGTCGGCAAAGAGGGGCGCGCAAATACAGGTTAATAAAACAAATAAACAGCTTTTTATTGTAACGTTCATATTTTCTGCCTCCTTAAAATACCAGCATGCTTATTCCGAACGTCTTTTATGGCAACCGGGATAAAATTGCCACCCTCTTCTTCCGGACAAACCAAAAAAACTTTATAATTAATTATACACATAAACCCGCGCTAAGTCAAATTTTTTAAAATTTTTTTAAAAAATGTGCCCTTATTGGGATTTTGGGCGGAGTTTCCGCTTGCCAGCTAAGGCAGATAGGTTCCGTTTAACAGATTCCCTGTTTCAGGAGCCTCAATAAATACCCTGTGGTTTCCCGCGGGTATGTTGCCCGCTACTGGCTCCATGTCACATTATCATTTGTTCCCATTATCCATATTTGCCCGTTAAACACATCTGCCGCGTATCGGCTGTTGCCGGGGCTTATGTCCCCCACATATGTCCATTCGCTTCCTGAGGTAGCGTATATTTGATTTATGCTGTCATTCACATCAGTGCCGCAAAGTACATAAAGATTGCCGCCCAATACCACGCTCCTGTGAAAACTACGTTTGGGAAAAGGCGGAGAAGCATATGGCTGAATCCAGTTCACGCCGTCAGTTGATGTCCAGATATCATCCATTGTACCAGCGCTTTCTGTTGTTCCGTTTATTAGCCATATTTTTCCGTTAAAAGAATTCAGAGAGTAAGCGTACCTGCCTGGAAAACCGCCGTCAGCAGACGCCTGCTCCCAGAATGCGCCATCCGCAGAATACCAGGCATCCGAAACAGCGCCGGAGCTGGTATAGCCGCCGACAACCCATATTTTTTCGCCGGAACCGTCATTAAAGACAACCGCTCCGCCAAGCAGCCTGCCGCTAAACTCCGCGTTCCGCGTTGCCGCAATCCAGTCAACTCCGTCAGTTGAATACCACACTTCATTGCTGAATCCGGTCGAATAATTGTGTCCCCCTATAACCCACATTTTTCCGTCATAATTTACCATGCTATGGCCCCTTATCTCTCCAAAGGCAGCGTTGCCCGTAACTGTTTCCCAATCAGTTCCGTTTGACGAGGACAGCACATCCCTGAAGACATCCGAAAGGTTCATGCCTCCGGTTATCCAGAGCCTGCCGTCATAAGCAATTGCCGCATGGTCACTCCTGTAGCCGAAAGCAGTTCCATAATGGGTGGTCCACGCAGAACCGGGCATGGGTGTCATTGTGTTTGTAATAGTGGCCGTATGCGTAAAAGTTGCGGTAACGGTGTGTGTAGCCGTCCATGTTTGCGTCGCAGTAAAAGTAGATGTCCGCGTAGCGGTTTCGGTTATCGTTGGCGTTTCAGTTATGGTGGCTGTTATTGTTGATGTTTCGGTTATGGTCCCTGTTTCTGTAGGAGTGAACGTATCCGGCATAGTACCGGTAATGGTTGGCAACGCGGTGTTTTCATGAGTAAATGTTACCGTGGGAGTGTTTACCGGCGTATTATCAGGCTGCCGGGGCGTCGGAGCCGAAGCATTATCTTTTGCACAGGAAACAATTATCAGAGCCGCCGCTGACAAAATTACAAAAAAAATTCTTCTTGCCATCATTTCCTCCTTTTATTCAAAAAAACAGGATTTTCACTTCATCTTTTAGCACCCTGCAAACTTCTAACTGATAAAAATTATACTTTCAAAACACGCGCCAGTCAACCCAAAACAGAACAAAATACAAGTTACAAATTTTAATGCTTAACCGCCATAATAATACTCGGCTCCCGCCTCGCCAACCCGCCGGCTGCGTTCTCTGTCCCCCCCGCGCCGCTTTTCAGGGGAGTATTATTTTAAGCCTTTTTTCCATGCCATTAATTATCC
>DSBP01000034.1 GCA_011049465.1 bacterium
ATGTAGGGCAGGGTGCCCAAGTACTGCCTGTTATACGGAATATCGGCCTTTCCGGTCACAAGTATGTCCCTCTGCGCGGTCTGGTCCCTTACAAAAGCCTCAAAATTAAGTATCGCATGGGGCATAAAGGCAAAAAAGGCCGCGAACGCGGATAAACCCGACCAGGCAAGGTTCATCCATGACTTGTAACGTTTTTCGGAAGCAGCGGCGGTCTTTCCGTTTATCGAGAAGAAATTAAGCAGATGAGCGGCCGCGATGGCAAAACCCACGGGTATTGCTGCTGATTTGGACGCAAGCGCAGCCGCGTAAAAGACCCCCGCGAGTATGTAATCAATCATTTCCCCTTTTTTATAAATCCTTACGGAAAAATAGACCGTGCCCGCGGCAAAAAAGGTCACAAAAGTATCAACTGTAAAAAAATGCGCGGCGTGTATGTGCAGCGCCGTAAAGGCAAGCATAAGCGAGGCGAGCATCGCGACAGCCGGCTTAAAGAGCAGCATACATATAAGGAAAACAAAAACTATGGTTCCCGCGTCAAAGATACCCGATATGGCTCTTGCCCCTCCTATCAGCGCCTTTCCTCTGTCAATATTTTTCATTCCGTTGATAAAGTCCTTGTAGAAAGATAATATATACAGGGGAAGCGAGCCGTACTGCATGCCTATCGGCCTGTCAGGATACGAGAGCTGCGGCACAGCCTGGCCCACTATCCACCTCTCGTCAGGGTGAAACTGCCTGTCGTGATACCAGTCGGGCTGATAGAGCCTCAGTATCAGGCCCGCCAGCAGTATGAGCGCGAATATAAGAAACAGCCCTTTTTTACTCCCCTTTGTCTCCTTCTTTTTACTGACAGGTTTTTTCCCCATGTTCTCTCCTTGCCTTGTTATTGCGCTCCAGCGCGCTTATCCGAATTTATAATGCTTCTTTACGGCCTTGTGTATCGTCCACACGCATGACAAACCCGCGGGAAAAACCACAAAATCCCCCGCGCCGAAACTAACCGTCTCAGAATCTGTCTTTACCGTCACCCGTCCTTCAAGAATGTAACAGGCCTCTTTTTCATCATAGTGCCAGTCAAACGTTGACTCTTCCTTTTCCCATATGGGCCAGGACTTTACTCCCAGGCTCTCAAGCTTTTCAGCTGAAGGCTTTTCTATGGATATCTTCATTTTTTGCACCCTTTTCTGCATTTTTTAACGCCGCTGTGCCTTTTCCCCTGCTCAAAGGCCAGCGTCTTTGTGGTCATATCCTTGACATCTTCGGGCCCGTAATACTGAATCGGCCCCGGAAAGACGTAGGATTCGGACAGAGCCCAGCCTTCCCTCATCTTCACGAACTGCTTAAAGGGTTTTCCGTCAAGGCCAACAAGCGCCTTTTGAATTACCGGCTTTTCCTTTCCCTTTCTTCTCTCTATGTTCATCATCATTGTAAGCGGTATACCGCCCGCGAGCCACTTCACAGGCTTGTCGGCAAGGTTTCTTACCGAAGATATGTAGCCGGTCATTTTGTTGAGCGCAAGCATTACGGCGTTATACCCGAGCGCGTAACAGTAGTTTGAGTCAAAATTCGACGGCGCTCCGCAGCGGCCCTCATAGCCGAAGAAATGCGTGATAGCGGAGAATTTCCCCGTGTACGCGCCTTCCTTTTTCATCTCAGCGAGCCTCTTTGAGAGCATGTCAACAAGAAGTTTTTCCGTCTCTATCTGGGATACCTGAACGTTTCCGTGCGGGTCGCGGTCAAGCATAAGCTGGGATTCTATTCCGTCAGGGAGCGATTCCATAAGCTTTGAGAGCGCCGGCTCAAGCGCCTTGTAAACAAAATTTTTCTTGTCCACAACGCTCTTCATCGCGTTAAGTTCATTTTCGTTATCCGCTATGACGTCATTCAAGGCGCTTATCAGCCTGTTCATCTCAGGTATGAACTCTATGAGCCCCTCCGGCACAAGGACAACGCCGAAGTTCTTGCCCATATCCGCGCGCTTCGCTATTACCGCCGCTATTGAGTCAACAACCTGCGCCAGCGTCAGGTTTTTTTGCTTCACTTCCTCGCCTATCAGGACAATATTGGGCTGGGTCTTGAAACCTGCCTCAAGCGTAATGTGCGAGGCGCTGCGGCCCATGAGCCTGATGAAGTGCCAGTATTTTCTGGCGGAGTTGACATCCCTGCATATGTTTCCCACAAGCTCGGAATAAATTTTAGTAGCCGTGTCAAACCCGAAAGAGGTCTCTATCTGCGCGTTTTTCAGGTCGCCGTCTATTGTCTTTGGCACGCCTATTACGCTTATGCCCGTGCCTTCATCAAGAAGGTATTCGGCCAGCAGCGCGGCGTTTGTATTTGAGTCGTCCCCTCCGACAACCACAAGCGCGTCTATCGCGTTTTCAACAAGCGTCTTTTTTGACATTTTAAACTGCTCCGGCGTCTCTATCTTTGTCCTGCCCGACTGAATTATGTCAAACCCGCCCGTGTTCCTGTAGCAGTCAATAAGATGCGCTGTTATCTCTTTCCATTTGTTCTCCAGTATTCCGGATGGGCCGCCGAGAAAACCTATGAGCTTGTTCTTGGGGTTCGCCTTTTTCAGCCCGTCAAAGAGCCCTGCTATGACATTATGCCCTCCCGGCGCCTGCCCGCCCGACAGTACAACAGCCACTTTCACCGGCCCTTTGTTAAAGCCGGGATTCTTTCCATTTGTAAAAACAACAACCGGCTTGCCGTAGGTTTTGGGAAACATCTTTTTAACCGTATCACGGTCCGATATTGCCTCTGTTGCCCGCCCCATGCCGGGCTTAATCATGGCGGGTTTGAGCCTTAAAATAGCCGGAAGCTCCGGCTTGAATTTAAGCCTTGCCTGCTGAAGTTCCGATAAATGCCTTCCCATAGTATTCCTCCTGAAAATTAAAAATATACCGGCGCAAACCCGGTAAATAAACTATTGTATTATACGGAAAACCGGCGTAATTTCAAGATAAAGTTAGCGGGGGAAGTAACCCCTCAGAAGGTGATTTGTGACTTTTACAGCGGCCCGCCTTACCTGAGGTGGGCCGGGGCAGGCAGCGGAGAAATTTCGCCGATTTACATCGGCGGCGAGCCTGTTCACCTGTTGACTCGTGAATATACGCGATTAGGCTTGCGCGGGTTTTAGGGCGGCAACTTTTATGCAGGGCACAGGTGTTTGGGATAAAGCTGATTAGCGCGCAACGCAGACGCGCCCTGGGTTCTCGACGAAATTTTCCGCTACCAGCCCCGTCCTGCGATAGTTTGCGTCGAGGCAATGGCTGTTTAGCAACCTGCAAAAAACAAAACTAAAAATCATAAGTAACAAGTTGTCTTTGTAGAAACCAAGGTTCCTTTCTTATCGAAGCGTCTTGTCCGCCATCGTAACTGAGGAGGTACCGGGGGAACGCATTTCAAATTTACAATTCACAATTGCAAAGTTTGAATCAAACCCGTTGAACATTTGGCGGTTTTTAACTTGTAAACCTAAATTCAAATTTAAAATCGTCCCTACCCTCCGATTTCACGCAACCAAACCCCCCTCTCAACTGTCTAATCTTATATGAAAAAGAGGCATACTGACAGCTTAAAAGAGGCAGAGAAACTCCCCGTAAAAACGCTTCAAAATAAGGGGAAAAAGGAGCCGGCAGCCATGAAGGCAAAGATACGGATTTTCAGGAGCAGCGTAAGCGATGTGCGAAGGTTTTTAACGCCCGCCAATATGCGTTCATGGGATAGGTACGGCCCGTATAAAGAAAAATCTTCTGATGTCCGCATGGAGGGCAGGAACCCTCTTCGTTATTCCCCTGCCCATAATTACATCACCCAGGCGGTTATATATATTTCACTGAATTAAAACCGGCCTTGCGGCATTTCAGGCGTATTACAGCCCCTTAAAAAGCCCCTTGTTTTGCTTCACCCATTCATACAGCTTTTTAACGCCCTCAACCGGCCTTGTCTTCGGTTCCCAGCCCAGCACCCTTTTTGCCTTCTTGATATCACAGACAAACACGGGCTGGTCGCCCGGCCTCCAGCCGGAAAATTTAAGCGGTATCTTCTTTCCGAAAAATTTCTCAAGAAACGCGATAAGTTCGAGAAGCGACATTGTGTTTTTCGCGCCGCCGCCTATATTAAACGCCATTCCGCTCACTTTTTTTATGTTTTTCAGCGCCGCGGCGTAGGCGTCTGTCAGGTCATCGATAAAAAGAACGTCGCGCACCTGCATTCCGTCGCCGTAAATGGTAATTGGCTTGTTAAGCGCGGCCGCTATGGTAAACCACGCGACCCAGCCCTGGTCCTCTATGCCGAACTGGCGGTAGCCGTAAATGCACGACTGCCTGAATACCACTGTCCTCATTCCGTATATCCTGGCGTAATCTATCACATACTGGTCAGCCGCGCCCTTGGAACAACCGTAAGGCGAGTGAAAATCAAGTATCCGCTCTTCCGTTATTCCCGACGGATAATCCCTGTAGGCGTATTTTTTGCCTTTTTTGACTATCTTTATATCCGTCATGCCGCCGTAAACCTTGTTTGTGGATGAGTATACAACAACCGGGTTCGTCTTTGACTCCCTTACGGCCTCAAGCAGGTTAAAAGTGCCGAGCGCGTTGATGTCAAAATCCTCTCTTGGATCGGTTACCGATGTTGTCACAGCCACCTGCGCAGCCAGATGAAATACCGCGTCAAACTTCTTTTCTTTTATAAAAACATTTTTTATCTCGGAATACCTTCTTATGTCCCCTTTTATGAATTTCAGCCCCTTATAATTATCCTGCAGCCACTTCAGGTTCCATTTTGTGCCCCGCCTTGACAGGTTGTCAAATACATAGACCCTGTGCCCTTCCTTTAAAAACCGCGCGGCTGTATTTGCGCCTATAAAACCCGCGCCGCCCGTAATGAGTATTCTCACAAGAAAAACCTCCTGTTTATTTGTTCAGCTTGTATCTCATGTACCTCTTGAGAGCATCGCGCCAGCCCGCCATCTCATCCTTGTCTATCAGGCCGAGATGATGGTTTTTGAGCGCGGAAAAGGCCGGCCGCTTCGCGAGCCTGAGCCACTGGCTCTGGTTTACAACTTTGACCGGGCCTTTTTTGTTGGTTATCTTCATTATCTCCTCAACAAGCTGCACGCGCGAGCAGTAGCCCTTGTTGCAGGAATGAAATGTGCCCGCCTCTTCGGATACAGCCAGCTTTGATATCATTGAAGCCGCGTCAGCAGCGTAAGTCGGGGATGATACCATATCCTTTACCGCTATTATCTCGCTGCCTTTTACCAGCGAATCAGCCACATAATCCACAAAATGAGAGCGTTTCGTCCCAAAGAGCCACGCCACCCTTATAATACAGTAATCATTGCAGATACTCTTTACAAAATCCTCTCCCAGCAGCTTGCTTTTCCCGTAAATATTTACCGGATTTGGCGCGTCAAATTCCGTATAGGGGCTTCCCTTTTCTCCGTCAAATACATAATCAGTGCTGATATGCACCAGCTTTGCCTTAAACTTCCGGCAGGCAATTGCCGCGTTTTTAGGCCCTATGGCATTGACCCTGTAGGCATTGTCAGGTTCTGCCTCGCATTTGTCCACGTCTGTAATCGCCGCGCTGTTGATTATCACCTGCGGCTTGTGCGCTGCCGCTGTTTTTATTACACAGTCAAGGCCTGTGATGTCTGTTTCCTGGCTTCCGTGAACAATGACATCATGGCCGGCCTTTTCCATAATGGCGGCTATGTCTGTCCCCAGCATGCCGGTCCCGCCCAAAATAAGAACTTTCATGTTACCCCCTCCTGCCGTACAGTTTTTTATAATAACTTTTAAACATCCCGCACTTGAGCCTTTCCCACCACTCCCTGTTATCCGAGTACCATTTTACGGTTTTCGCCAGAGCCTCTTTGAAATCATATTTGCAGCGCCATCCCAGCTTTTCCGCCTTTGAGGAGTCAAGCGCGTAGCGCCTGTCATGAGCCGGCCTGTCCTTAACGAACACCAGAAGCCCCGGGTCAGCTTTGAGCGCCTTAATAACCGCGTCCGCTATCGCCCTGTTTTTCACCTCTACCCTTCCTCCTATATTATAAATCCCGCCCGGTTTTCCTTTCCTGAGGACAGCATCAACAGCAGCGCAGTTATCCTCCACATAAATCCAGTTCCTGATGTTTTTCCCGTCGCCGTAAAGCGGAAGTTTTTTTCCTTCAATGGCGTTTGTAATGAAAAGCGGGATGAACTTTTCCGGGTGCTGGTACGGCCCGAAATTATTTGAGCTTCTTGTTATCATAACGGGCAGGCCGAATGTCTTGTGGTAGGATAGCGCGATGAGGTCAGCCGCGGCCTTTGACGACGAGTAAGGGCTGGTTGGGTCAAGGATGTCTACCTCCTTTGATTTTCCCGACGCGACGCTCCCGTAA
>DSBP01000123.1 GCA_011049465.1 bacterium
CCACTGAACACGGTGGCGGCGGCTGTGTGGCTGTTGATGAGATTTTAAAGCACAAGCTTGCCCACGTCATCGCGGGAGGCATGGGAATGAACGCCCAGAATAAATTCGCTGCTGCAGGCGTGAAAGTATTCGGATACAGCGGAAAAGCAGGCGATGCCATAAATGACATGCTGAAAAACAAGATAGGCGGCCTTGAAAGCTGCAAAGAACACGGGAATGGAGACTGTCATTAAATGAAAATTACAATAACATCGAAAGGGAAATGCCTGACCGACGACATGGACCCTCGCTTCGGGCGTTGCGCCAAATTTATTGTCTATGAAACCGATTCGGGAGTTTTTGAGGTTTTTGAGAACGAAAGCGCGGCGATGCCGGGAGGGGCTGGTATTCAAGCGGTGCAGTTTATGATATCAAAAGATGTAAAGGCCGTGAAATCCGGCAGTTTCGGGCCCAATGCCTATAATACTTTAATAGCTGCCGGAATTGACATGTATTCGGATACGCAGGGAAAGGTTATTGAAGTTGTAAACAGGTTTAAAGACGGAAAACTTCAAAAGGTTTCAGAAGCAGGGACATCAAAAAAAGCATAATAAATATTTGGAGGTGAATTGTGCCGGAATTTAGCGCGCCGTTTTCAGGACTTGCAAATGACAGAAAACTTACTGACGCGGAGCTTGTGCGCGCAATGAGGTTTATGGTTTCTGCTGAATATGAAGCCATACAGCTTTACATGCAGCTGGCTGAATCAACAACTAATAAACTGGCGCAGGAAGTGCTAAAAGACATAGCGGACGAGGAACGGGTGCATGCCGGGGAGTTTTTAAGGCTGCTAAAGGAACTGGCGCCTGACGAAGAAAAGTTTTATAAAGAAGGCGAAGAAGAAGTAGAGGAAGAAATAAAGAAAAAAAAGTAATTTAAGAGGAGATGATTGTTATGCCTTTTGGAGACGGAACAGGGCCGCTTGGAAAAGGGCCGGGAACGGGACGCGGATTTGGAAAAAGAGCCGGGAACAAGAACGGCGGCGCTGGAATAGGCGCAGGACGTGGAATGGCGCGGGGCAGCGGAAAAGGAGCGGGCCGGGGAACAGGAAGAGGAGCAGGAAAAGCCGGAGGCGCGGGAAGGAGTACGGGTTCCGGGCGTGGAAGCGGAGCGGAACAGTAAATAAAATGTGTGAAAATAACGCTGGCTTGTATAAAAAATATCAGGAGGCGCGCTATAAATTGAGAAGCCTTGGCAGGCATGTGCTTGTTGAGTTTTATGGATGCAAAAAAGAAAGAATTAATGAATTGAAATTTATAGAATCCGTCATGTACGGCGCCGCGGAATACGCGGGTGCCACGGTTATAGACGGCGTTTTTCATAAATTCAACCCGCATGGAGTAAGCGGCGTTGTAGTAATAGCGGAATCCCACCTAGCGATACATACGTGGCTGGAATACGGATACGCGGCAGTGGACCTGTTTACATGCGGCGATGAGGCTGATCCCTGGGACGCGTTTTTTTACCTAAATAAGAAGCTTGAGGCCGAATCAAATACCACGATGGACTTAAAAAGAGGGCTGCTTGACGTCCCGAACCTGAAAAACAAGGTTGACTTCAAGGAAAAAGTTTTTACCGCGTCGGTAAAATAGAAAAAGAGGAATTCATGAACATACAGGAAAAGGCAATTACAAAGGACGAAATAGAGAAAAATAACAGGGTGTATCTAGCCAGGCAGGAAATGTATAAAACCTACGGCTATGACAATGAAAAAGAACGGGTATATATTATAAATGCGGCATGGCCTATAACCGGAAAAATCCTTGAGGCAGGTACAGGCAAGGGATACCTGGCGTTGGAAATTGCTAAAAAGGGCTATGCTTTTACGACTTATGATGTTGACCCTGAAATGCAGCGCATTGCCGGGATGAACCTGGCATATTTTGGCGTAGATGGGGAAGTTGAATTTATAATAGAAGACAAGGAAAAATTAAGTTTTGCGGATAAAAGTTTTGACGTAATATTCTGCGTAAATACGCTTCATCATATTGAAAATTCCGCAGCAGTGCTGGGCGAGTTTTTAAGGATTCTTTCGGACGGCGGCAAACTGGTCGTAAGCGATTTTACGGATAAAACTTTCGGAATTATGGACAGGGTGCATGAAAGCGAGGGCGGAAAGCACGAGGTAATCGGCTGGAGCATGGATGAGCCCGCGGAATATTTTAGGAACATGGGCTGCCGCATAAAGGAAATCAGCGATGATTACCAGCGTGTATTTGTAGTGGGAAAAGGCAAGTAAGTGATAATTGCCATAGCGAGCGGAAAAGGCGGTACAGGAAAGACGACAATTGCAGTAAACCTGGCACTTTCCCTGGAGAATGTACAGCTTATTGATTGTGATGTTGAGGAACCGAACGCCCATTTGTTCCTGAATCCAAAGATTACGGTTAAAGAGGAAGCGTATATACCCGTGCCGAGGGTTGATTTAAATTTGTGTGACTTTTGCGGTAAGTGCAGAGAAGCGTGCGTTTACGGTGCGATTGCTGTAATACCGCCAAACAATCAGGGTGAAAAAGGGCAGGTTTTGGTTTTTGACCATCTCTGCCACGGTTGCGGTGCCTGTACTATGCTGTGTCCGCAAAAAGCCATACGCGAGGAAAACCGCGTAATAGGAGTCATAGAAAAAGGCAGCGCCGGCAGTATTGATTTTGTTCACGGCAGGCTTAATATAGGCGAGGCAATGTCACCGCCTTTAATTAGGCAGGTTAAAAAGGACATTGACAGTTCGAGGACCGTAATTATAGACGCGCCGCCAGGCACAGCTTGTCCTGTAATAGCCGCAATAAAAGATAGTGATTACGCTCTTCTTGTAACAGAGCCAACGCCTTTTGGGTTGAACGATTTAAAACTGGCTGTAGAAACAGCACGTGCTATAAAGGTACCGTTTGGAGTGATAATAAACCGTTCAGATAATAACGACGGCATAATAGAAGAATACTGTAAAAAAGAAGGTATTGAAATTAAAATAAAAATACCTTTCATGAGGCAAATTGCTGAAATATATTCCCGCGGCGGTCTGTTTGTTGAGGAGTTGCCAGAATACAGAGAGAGGTTTTCTGAAGTTATAAAAAAAATCATTTGTAATTTTGCTAAAAAAACGCTAAACAGGCGTAAATAAACCAGGAGGTTTTTATGTTGGAAAAATTTGATGTATTGATTGTCGGTGGCGGGCCCGCGGGTATTATTACGGCAATAACAGCAAGGAAGTATTATAAGGACAAGAAAATTGCGGTTTTAAGAAGCGTGGAAAAAGGCGCGATACCGTGCGGCATACCGTACATGATAAGTAGCCTGAAAAATCCTGATGATAACACCATGCCTTTGGCATCGCTCGCCGCGAACAATGTCACGGCGCTTGTGGAAAAAGTTATTACGATAGACAGGAAGTCAAAGACAGTAAAGACGGAAAAAGGCGCGGAATATGGCTATGATAAGCTTGTGCTGGCCACAGGTTCAAACCCGATAATACCGCCTGTAAAAGGCGCGGATTTAAAGGGCGTGTACCCGGCGTATAAGGATATGGAATACCTGAAGAAAGCCGTTCTGGAAATCAAGGCTGCGGGAAGCGTGGTTGTTCTTGGAGGCGGTTTTATAGGCGTGGAATTTGCCGACGAACTTTCGCGTGTTGCCGGGGTTAAAACCACGCTTGTGGAAATGCTGCCGCAGATACTGACGAATTCCTTTGACCCGGAATTTTCAAAGATGGCGAGCGATAAACTGTCTGCCGCGGGCGTCACTGTGATAATGGGCATAAAAGTTGAGGAAATATCAGGGAACGGGAAAGCGGAAAAAGTAAAACTCTCGGACGGACGCGTGATTGACGCGGGAGCCGTGATTCTCGGTATCGGCGCTGTGCCTGAAGTGGCTGCGGCAAAGGAAGCCGGGCTTGATGTGGTTGAGCGCAGGGGAATATGCGTGGACGAGTATATGAGGACAAAGGACCTTGACATATTTGCGGTAGGCGACTGCGCCTGTAAAAAAGATTTTTATACGCGCAGGGATACTCCGGTCATGCTGGCCTCAACCGCAACCGCTGAAGCAAGAATAGCGGGAGCCAACCTTTTCAGCCTGAAAGTAATAAGGGAAAACAAGGGCACAATCGCCATATATTCAACATACATTAACGGTTTGGTCCTTGGTTCTGCAGGGCTTACGGAAACAACAGCAAAAAAAGAGGGGTTTGAGATAATTACGAGCACGGCAGCCGGTAAAGACAGGCATCCGGGAACGCTCCCGGGCGGGAGCGATGTGACCGTAAAGCTGGTTTTTTCGAAACAGGCCGGAATTATTCTGGGAGGCCAGGTTTCAGGCGGCCAGAGCGCAGGCGAACTTATCAACCTCATCGGTGTTGCCATCCAGAAAAGGATGTCCGTGTCAGAGCTTGAGACTTTGCAGATGGCGACTCAGCCCTACCTGACAAGTGCGCCTACTGTTTACCCGCTTGTGGTGGCTGCCCAGAACGCTTCGAATAAATTCTAGTATGAAACAGATAGCCGTAATAAGCGGCAAGGGCGGTACGGGCAAGACAATGATATCGGCGTCTTTCGCCGCAATTGCGGGAAAATGCGTTATTGCGGACTGTGATGTTGACGCGGCGAACATGCATCTGATGCTACACCCAGAAATAAAGGAAACACATGTGTTTAAGTCCGGCCAGAAAGGCGTGATAGATAAAGATAAGTGTATTGAATGCGGCAAGTGCATTACGGCCTGCAGGTTTGACGCGATTGGTAGGGATTATATTGTGGATGTGTTATCTTGCGATGGCTGTGTGTTATGCAGCCGCATATGCCCGGCTGGCGCGATAGAAATGAAAGAAAGCACCGCGGGCGAGTGGTTTTTGTCGGATACAAAATATGGGCCTTTTGCGCACGCAAGGCTGGGTATTGCAGAGGATAACTCGGGCAAGCTTGTGGCAAAAGTGCGCCAGGCTGCGGAAGTTATGGCCGGGAAAACATCAGGCGCGGTTACCATAATAGACGGGCCGCCCGGTACAGGCTGCCCTGTAATGGCTTCAATTACAGGAGTGGATTTTGCTGTCATTGTGACGGAGCCCACTGTTTCAGGGATACATGACTTAAAAAGGGCAGCTGATGTTGTCGCGCATTTCAGGATAAAAACGGGTGTAATTGTCAACAAGTATGACATAAACGAAGAAAAGTCGGCGGAGATAGCGGAATATTGCAAAAAAGAAAATGTTTTTCTGTTGGGAAAAGTTCCTTTCTCAAGAATGGTGGTTGATGCTGTTAATGCCGGTATTCCGCCTGTTTTATGGAACGATGAAAAAGTAAAAAATGCGCTGAGTGAAGCGTGGAAGAACGTAAAAAATATCATTAAATAAAAGGATTTTTTATGGGAAATGGGTATTTGTATGAGCCAGTGGTTTACCCCGATAAAAGATTAAGGTTAAAGTGCCGCGATGTGGAAAGCGTGGATGAAACTGAAAAAGAAATATTTGTCCGCATGTATCTGACAATGAAAAAATACAACGGCGTAGGGTTTGCCGCACCGCAGGCCGGAATTTTAAGGAAAATGCTTGTGGCAGATACAGGACAGGAACCTGTTTTTTTGGCAAATCCTTTTATTGAAAAAAAAGCGGGGCTTGAAAGATTCGACGAGGGCTGTCTAAGCGTTCCGGGTGAGACCGTAAACATAAAGCGGCCCGGAAAAATACGGGTAGTCGGGCTTGACCAGAACGGCAAAAAAAAGGAAATTGATGCAGAGGGTCTTCTTGCAAGGGTAATTCAGCATGAAATTGATCATTTAAACGGGAAGCTTATAATTGATTATATGTCTGTTTTAGAAAGAGTGAAGTTCGGTCTAAGGAGGCGGGTTAAATGACAGCCGGGATTAAAGGCGCGGGTTATTACGTGCCTGGCAGGGTGTTGAAAAATTTCGAACTTGAAAAAATGGTTGATACCACTGACGAGTGGATAAAAACGCAGACAGGTATAGAAGAAAGAAGGATAGCTGCGGCTGATGAATTTGTGTCTGATATGGCTGTAAAAGCCGCTGAAAAGGCAATACAAAATGCAGGTATAAAAAAACAAGATATAAGCCTTGTTATAGTGTCGACAATAACTGCGGATAATCCATGGCCTTCGGCGGCAGCGCTAGTCCAGCACAAACTTGGGCTTGGAAGCGTGCCTGCTTTTGACATCTCCGCAGCGTGTTCGGGTTTTATTTACGGTCTTGAAATAGCAAGGTCAATGGTAGAGTCCGGAAGATACAATAACGTTCTTCTTATAGCAGCGGAAAAACTGTCGG
>DSBP01000024.1 GCA_011049465.1 bacterium
ACTATTCATGGGCCGTTTTCTCCTTCTCACCCGTTGGGTGAATGTATTTAACGCGTTGATAACGTTATTATACATGGATTAAACGGCCTTTTCAATTGTTCCTATTGCGGTTTCTGGGTCTTTAAGTCTTGTTGACAGAAAAGCCTCTATATTATATAATTTACGCCGTATTTTGCGGTTATAGCATAAACCTGTATTTCCGCTAAAAAAAACCATTAAAGGCGGTTGTCAAAGAAAAAATGCCTGAATTTATTACGGTTATAGGAAGCATCAACCTTGATATAATAGTGAAGACAGAGCGGATGCCCGAACGCGGCGAGACTGTGGCCGGGGACAATCTTCTTTTTCTGCCGGGCGGAAAAGGCGCTAACCAGGCTGTTGCAATAGCCAGGCTGGGAAAAAAGGTACGTTTTATAGCTAAAAAAGGCGCTGACCCCGTGCCTGATATGGTAATGAAAAATCTCAGCCATCCCAACATAAACCTTGATTTCCTGCTTGAGGACAAAACCGCTGTAACGGGTATTGCCCTTGTAAACACCACGGGTAGAAGGGGAAACAAGGTAACGCTCTATACGGGCGCAAACGACCTTTTGACTCCCGAAGACATTGAGCGGGCAGGAGATGTTATAAAGGATTCCTCTGTCCTTGTGGTCTCGACCGAAATACCCGGGGCCACGGCAAAAAAAGCAATAGAAATCGGGCGCGAGAACGGGGTAAAGACCATTTTAAGCGTGGGCGCCGCAGGCACAAAAGACAGGGATGAGATTTTAAGCATTCTTGAGGGGCTTGACATAGTAATAATGAACGAGCGCGAGGGGGGCTACCTGACCAACAGGGTGATTTCCCACATGGAGACGGGCACGCTTGCCGGGATGGAGCTCCGCAAGCTTGGGGTCAACCACGTAATCATAACAATGGGAAGGGAAGGGACGCTTCTTGTGAACAGGCACGGCGCCACTGTTTTTCACCGTTACGGGATAGAGGTTGTTGATACGGTGGGCGGGGGCGACGCTTTTGTCGGCGCCATGGCCTGCGCCATAGCTGATGGGAAGTTTGTAATTGACGGAATAGATTACGGCAACGCGGCCGGCGCGCTCGCAACCCTTAAAATAGGGGCGCAGGAAGCAATGCCGTCAGCAGAGGAGCTTGACGTTTTTATAACGGAAAAACAAAAAGGCGGCGGAAAGGTTTACAAAAATTACAGCCCTGTAATCAAGATGCTTGAGGAAAGATCCAACAAGATGAGGATGGACGTGATAAAGATGCTCGGGTGCGCGCGCTCCGGCCATCTGGGAGGCTCGCTTTCGGCGGCTGATGTGATTGCGGTATTATACTTTCACGTGATGAAGATTGACCCCAAAAACCCGGGGTGGGAGGAGCGCGACAGGTTTGTGCTGTCAAAGGGGCACGCGGCTCCTGTGCTTTACTCGGCGCTCGCGGGCCGGGGTTTTTTTTCCGAAGAAGAACTTATGAAGCTGAGGAAAATCGGCTCGTTTCTCTCGGGGCATCCCGACATGAACAAGACGCCGGGAATTGACATGACAACAGGATCGCTCGGGCAGGGGCTCTCGGTCGCGAACGGGATGGCAATGGCGTCCAAACTAAAGGGGCTGAAAAACCGGGTTTATGTTATGATAGGGGACGGCGAGGCGGAAGAGGGCCAGATTTGGGAAGCGGCCATGACATCATATACGCGCAGGCTTGACAATGTTTGCGCCATACTTGACTACAACGGCCTGCAGATAGACGGGTCAATAGGAGAGGTAAAATCAGGGCTTGAGCCTCTTGTGGAAAAATGGAAGGCTTTTAACTGGAACGTAATCGAAATAGACGGGCATAACCACGAGGCGATAGTTGAGGCTTTTGAAGACGCGAAAAGCGTAAAAGGGCTGCCGACAATAATAATAGCAAGGACGGTAAAAGGAAAGGGAGTATCGTTCATGGAAAGAAAAGTTGAGTATCACGGCGTCGCTCCGACAGAGGAAGAATGCAGTAAAGCATTGAAAGAACTGGGGTGCGCCGAATGGCAGAGAAAATAGTAAAAACATCCATGAGGAACGTTTACGGGGATACGCTGGCGCGCATAGGCAAAACAAACACGAATATTGTGGTGCTTGACGGTGACCTCGCTAAATCCACACAGACAATAAGGTTTGGAAAATGTTTTCCGGACCGCTTTTTTGATATGGGCGTGGCGGAACAGGACCTTATGGCGACAGCCGCGGGGCTGGCTGCGAGCGGCATGAACCCTTTTGCCTCGACATTCGCCATATTCGGGTCGGGCAGGCCGTGGGAGCAGATAAGAAACTCGATATGCTGCCCGAACCTGCCTGTCAAGATAGTTGTCACGCACGCGGGTGTATCTGTGGGGCCGGACGGGCCGTCGCACCAGGCGTGCGAGGATATCGCGATAATGCGGGCGCTTCCCAATATGAAGATAGTGGCGCCGGCTGATTCCGTAGAGGCGGAAAAGCTGATAGAGTTTCTGGCGGAATATTATGAGTCGCCTGTTTATGTGAGGCTTGCGAGGATGAATACTCCCGTGGTGTTCGGGCCGGATTTCAAATTTGAGATGGGTAAATCTCATGTAATGAAAAAGGGAAGCGGGATAACCGTAATAAGCACGGGTGTCATGCTTTTTACCGCGCTTGAGGCGGGAAGGCTTCTTGAAGAAAAAGGCATATCCGCGGAGATAATACACATGCCGGTTATAAAGCCGCTTGACGCGGCCGCAGTCGTGAAATCGGCCCGGAAAACAGGCGCGGTTATTACGATTGAGGAGCATACAATAATAGGAGGGCTCGGCTCGGCAGTAAGCGAGGTTTTGACGGACAAATACCCTGTGCCTCTTAAACGGCTCGGGATAAACGACCTTTTCGCGGAATCGGGAGAGCCTGAGGAGTTATTCAAAAAATACGGAATGTCAGAAGACGATATAGTAAGGGCTGCGGTAAGGATGGTTAAGGCAAAACCCAAAACCGCCGCGGCCAAGCGCGTTAAAAAGGTTAAAAAAGCAAAAAAAGTTAAAGGGAGGAAATAAGATGCAAAGAAGACACCAGTTTGTGGCTTTCATAACACTGGCTTTTCTGGCTTTTACGGCCTGGAAGTTATACCCGCCGTTCGATATAAAAGATATTGAAGGGACGGTTGTCACAAAGGGCAAGATAAACCTGGGGCTTGATCTTCAGGGCGGGGTTTATCTGAAGCTTGCTGTTGAAGACGACAAGCTGCCGGGCGACGTGAAGCTTGAAGAAGCTGTCGCGAGGGCGCTTGAGATTTTAAGAAACAGGATTGACGCGCTGGGCGTGGCTGAGCCTCTCATACAGCGGGAAGGCGACAAATACATTGTTATTCAGCTTCCCGGCGTGCAGGACCCTGAGAGGGCCATTAACATTATAGGAAAGACCGCGCTTCTTGAATTCAAAATGGTGAGCGAGCGCTACAAGATAACGGACATGCTTGATGTTGACGGAAACGTGGCGCCTGAAAAGGTCCCTGATGACGCTTATGTCATAAAGACGAGGGAAGGGGACAGGACCGTGCTTGAAAAGCGGGATATGCTGACAGGCGCCGACCTTGTTGACGCAAAGGTGCAGATGGGCCAGTACGGCGAGCCCATAGTATGGTTTAAGCTCTCTCCCGACGGAGGGAGGCGCTTTGCCGAGATAACAGGCGACAGCGTGGGAAGGAACCTGGCCATAGTGCTTGATGACACGGTTTACTCGGCGCCGAGGATTAAATCAAGAATAAGCGGCGGAGAGGGGATAATAGAGGGCGGGTTCACGCTTGACGACGCGAAAGACCTCGCGCTTGTCCTGCGGGCGGGAGCGCTGCCCGCGCCGGTTAAGATTGTGAACAAATATGTTGTAGGGCCGTCGCTCGGCGCAGACGCTATTGAAAAAGGAAAGAGGGCGATTTTAATAGGCGCCGTATTGGTGGTTCTGTTTATGCTTATATATTATGGATTCTCCGGAGTCATAGCGGATTTCGCGCTTATTTTCAACATACTCTTTGTCCTGGGAATAATGGCCGCGCTTAACGCGACGCTCACTCTTCCGGGAATCGCGGGGCTTACGCTTACGCTTGGAATGGCTGTTGACTCAAATGTCCTTGTCTTTGAGCGGATAAGGGAGGAATTAAGAACCGGGAAAACCATACGCGCCGCCATAGACGCGGGCTATAACAGGGCGCTTACGACAATTGTTGACTCGCACGTTACATCCATTATTACGGCCATAATACTCTTCCAGTTCGGGACAGGGCCCATCAGGGGCTTTGCTGTCACATTGTTCTGGGGGCTTGTGATAAGCCTCTTTACCGCTTATTTCATAACACAGGCGGTATTTGATTTCAGGAAGCAGTATAAGACGCTGAGCATATGATTAAAAAGAAAGCCGCGTTACCCGGAGTATTTGCGGCAAACATGGAGGAAAAAGGATGATACGCTTAATAAAGGACACGAATATTAATTTTGTCAGCGCGAAAAAGATAACTTATTTTATCTCGGCGCTTCTTGTGATTAACGGGCTCTTCGCGCTTTACAGGATAGCGACGGGCAGCGCTGCCATGGGGCTTGATTTTACCGGCGGAAGCGCCATTCAGGTGAAGTTTGAGAAAAAAGTGGAGACGCAGCAGATAAGGGACATAATGACCGCGCACAATTTTACGCAGACATTCATACAAAAAATAGGGCCGGATGAGGACAACACGTTTTTAATAAGGATAGGCGTGGGAGAGATAAAAGAGGAAAATGTGACTGCCAGGCTTGCTGAAATGGTGAGGGCGGATACGGGCGATGAAAACATGATGGTTCTCGAGGAGAGCGATGTGGGGCCGGTTGTGTCGGTCCAGCTCAAGCAAAAGGCCCTTCTTGCCGTGATATTCGCCTCGTTTGGAATACTGATATATATATGGATAAGGTTCAAGTTCAAGTTCGCGGTTGTGGCGACCGCGGCAACCATACATGACGTGCTGGCTGTCCTTGGAATTTTAGTGCTTATGGGAAGGGAGATAGACCTTCTTGTAATCACTGCCCTGCTTACTGTCGCGGGTTTTTCGCTCAATGACACGGTCGTGCTTTTTGACAGGATAAGGGAAAACATGAGGCATATTCTTAAAATGCCCTTTATGGACATAGCAAACAAGAGTGTCAACGAGGTCTTAAGCAGAACCATAATTACGGGCATAACCACATTGTTTGTCGCGGGATCTCTTATAGTTTTTGGCGGTAATGTTCTGCAGAGTTTTTCCATCGCTATAGCGCTGGGCGTGGTTGTGGGAACATATTCATCGGACCTGCTTGCCGCCCCTCTCCTTGTTGACTGGGAAAATTACGAGAAAAAACACAAGGCAATAAGATAACCATATCAGGCGGTTTTGCCGGCTGAGCTCATCCGGACAGGAGGCACATACATGGCGGTTTTTCTGCCTGCAGCGGCGTTTGTTGTTTTTTGCGCTCTCATATTTGTAAAACATACCGGGATTAAAATCATAATGCAGGTTGCGGCTGATTTCCTTATTTTGGTATGGCTTTATATCATGGCCGGAGCGGTTTTCGCCGCGGTTTACCTTGTCGCGGCAGCTGCATTGGGAGGATTTCCTGCTGCGGCGCCGGCGCCGGAATTGCGGTTGAAGTTTTCGGCTGAAGTATTGGTTGTTGCCGCAGCCGCTCTGTTTTGCGGGTTTGCTGCCGCGCGGTTTGCGGCTGATGCGGGAGACAGGGCCGGAATGGGCGGTGGGAGCACAACGGCTGTTCTTGTCATGGCCGCGCTTTCAGCCTGCATAGTTGGCGTCTATTATATCCTGAAAAAAAGGATGGCGCCGAAAAATGGCTGAAGCTGCTGTGTTTATTATTGTCTTTACGGCAGTGTTTTGTGTGTATCTGGCACTGAAGGGAGGGGAACAGGCGCCGGCTGCTGTTGTAGTCTCCGCAAAGGCGCTGATAATAGGGGCTGCTTTTCTTATCAAGGATACAGAGCCGCTGTACTTCGCGCTCTTTTCGGGGTTTGTAATCATATTAGCCTTCCCTGCTTTGCCGGCAGTAACGTCAAAATCGCGGGAGCGCATGGTTTTTCTGGTAATAGCTGTTCTTTTGTCGTTTTCTGTCTTTACAGGATGTTCCCAAAAAGAAATTTTCATGCCGGAAATTAAGGGGGAGATTAAGCTTAAATACGCGCCCGGAGGCACGGCCCAGTCGCCCAAAGGGAACCTGCTTGTCGGCAGCGAGACAGGCTCAAACATAACCATTTACTCAATCAAGGATGG
>DSBP01000084.1 GCA_011049465.1 bacterium
GGCAAGAAAAGCGCCTGCAAAGAAAGAGGCATCCGACAAAAAAAGCACGGCTGCAAAACCTAAAAAAACCACAGTAAGGAAAAAATCCGGTATTGTTTCCGAAAAGCCGTCCAAAGTATCGGTTAAAGTTGATGATTCGCAGGAAGAGGCAAAGGTGAGCGCTGCCAAATTTTATCCGGCGCAGATGGAAGAGAAAAACGGAGAAACATACAAACAGAGCCCGGCTGCCGCTGAAAAAGACGAGACAGCAATCCCCGAAAGATATCACGACAATAAAATAGTCCTTATGGCGCGCGATCCTTACTGGTGCTATTCTTACTGGGACATATCTTCGGAGCTTATGAATGAAAAAATAAAGGCCGTGGAAAATGAGGAAAGTTATACGCTGGTTTTAAGGGTTCACGATGTTACTGATGTGGTGTTTAACGGCTCCAACTCCCATAAGCATCAGGATATCACGGTAACAGGAGACGCGAATAACTGGTATATCAATGTGTGGGAGGCGGGAAGAAGTTATATAGTGGAGCTTGGCTTCAGGACAGAGAGCGGAAAATTTATTCTTATAGCGCGTTCAAACACTGTCGGGACTCCGAGAGACAGGGTCTCTGACAAGACAGACGAGGAATGGATGACGGTTGACGAGGATTATGACGAACTGATGAAGGCATCGGGCGGCAGCGGCACGGCAGGCGGCGGTTCCGAAGGTTTTGGGCGCAGTATTGATATTGACCTGTCCTCGGGCGGAGTAAGCAGTTTCAGTTCGCCCGCAGGCGGGGGATTCGGCGAAAAAAAGGGGTTTTTTCTTGTTGCTGATACAGAGCTTATTCTTTACGGAACCACGGAAAAAGACGCGAACCTCAAGGTAAAAGGACAGGCGATAAGGCTGACAGAGGACGGTTCTTTTTCTCTGCGATTCCACCTTCCAAACGGAGTAATGGAGCTTCCCATAGACGCGGTTTCCGCGGACGGCAAAGACGCCATTTCAATTAAAATAACAGTTGAAAGGAAGACAGAATAATTGCATTCAGCGAAAAGCCCTGACGGCTATCTTGCCCTTGTACTTCACGCGCATCTGCCTTTTGTGCGGCATCCGGAATACAACGACCCCATGGAAGAATACTGGCTCTATGAGGCCATTACAGAGACGTATATACCGCTGCTTAATGTGTTTAACAAGCTCATGGAGGACGGCGTTGATTTCAGGATAACGATGTCCATGACGCCTCCGCTTATTTCCATGCTTCGCGACCCGCTTTTGCAGGAGCGCTACCTCCGCCACATAAACAGGATGATTGAGCTCATAGAAAAAGAGGCTGAGAGGACGCGTTTTGAACCCCAGTTTAACCGCACGGCCATAATGTACAGGGAGAAATTTTACAATGCCAGGTATGTATTCGCCGAAAAATACAACAAAGACATTATTAAGGGGTTTATTCACCTTCAGGACGCGGGAAAGCTTGAAATAATAACGTGCGGAGCGACACACGGGTTTTTTCCTCTTTCTGTCGAAAAAAACGCGGTTAACGCTCAGGTCAAGACCGCGGTTGACCATTATGCGGAAAATATCGGAAGGCGGCCAAAGGGAATGTGGCTGCCCGAATGCGGTTATAACGAAGGCGATGACGCCATACTGAAAAAGCACGGTATAAGGTATTTTGTGGTGGACACACACTCAATACTTTACGGCACGCCGCGGCCCAAATACGGGATTTTTGCGCCTGTTTACTGCAGGTCAGGCGCGGCCGCTTTTGGCAGGGACACGGAATCGTCCAAGCAGGTGTGGAGCGCGAAAGAAGGATATCCCGGGGACGGCAGCTACAGGGAGTTTTACAGGGACATCGGGTATGACCTTGATTACAATTACATAAAGCCTTATATTCACGAGAGCGGGATAAGGATGAATACAGGCGTTAAGTATTATAAGATAACAGGAAAAGTGGGGCTGTCCGACAAGCAGCCTTATGACCCGCACGCGGCCATGGAAAAAGCGGCGGAGCACGCCGGTAATTTCATGTTTAACAGGGAAAAGCAGGTTGAGCACCTCAAAAACCTGATGAAGAGGGAGCCTATAATAATCGCGCCGTATGACGCAGAGCTTTTTGGCCACTGGTGGTATGAGGGGCCGGCATTTCTGGATTTTTTAATCAGAAAAATATTTTATGACCAGAACACGGTAAAACTCACAACACCGGGCGAGTACCTCGAAAGATACCCAAAGAACCAGGTTTTGCAGCCCACATATTCAAGCTGGGGTTACAAGGGTTATGCCGAGTACTGGCTCAATGATACAAATGACTGGATATATAAGCACCTTCACAGGGCAGCGGAAAAAATGGAGCAGCTTGCCGCCGCTTACAAACACAAGCCCGTAAGCAGCCTTGAGGAAAGGGCGTTAAAGCAGGCGGCAAGGGAAGTGCTGCTGGCGCAGTCCAGTGACTGGGCTTTTATTATGAAGACACAGACAATGGTTGAGTACGCGGTGAAGAGGACAAAGACGCACATAAACAGGTTCTACAGGCTTTATGATATGATTTGTTCCGGCGGTTTTGACGAGGCGCAGCTTCAGGACATGGAGTGGCGCGATAATATCTTCCCGAATATTGACTGGACGGCATACGCTTAGAAAATTTAAATAGCATAGTTTGTATATCCCGGTATTATTCATTGTCTTTATCATTTACAAAACCACAATCTAATTATATAATAAAATAACTATAAAACCGGAGGCGGATGATGGCGGCAAATATCTGGCAAAAGCTTGTTGCTGACGGGTATATCACCGAAGAGATGCTTGAAAAGGCAAAGGCAATGCGCGGGCAGAATAAATCAGGGATAGGGTTTAACCTCGCCCTTTTGGGCGCTGATGAGGAAGACATAGCAAAGCAGGTGGCGGCTTTTTACGGGACAGAATACATTGACCTGCTTTCCGTGGAGGTGCCTGCCGACGCGCTTACGCTTATAACAAGGGCAAAGGCAGAGGCGTTGTGCCTGTTCCCGCTTAAAAGAGACGGCAACAGCGCCTATTTTGCGGCCGCTGACCCGCTCAGTCCCGAGGTCTCGGCCTTTGTAAAAGAACTCAAATTTCAGGCCGGCATCACGGCTGAAGTGGGTGTTTCGCCGGAATCCTTCATTAAGCTCGCCATAGACCAGGCCCTGCCAAAAGAGGATAAGAGCCAGATGGCAGAGACATTAAAAAACCTTGGCAGCGAGGGGATGGACCTTGAGGTGCTGAAAGACGCGCCACAGACAGAGGACAGCGAGTCTGTTGACGAGGCGCCTGTTATTAAGATGTGCAACTCGCTTATAGCCGACGCGGTTGAGAAGCAGGCAAGCGATATTCATATTGAACCATTTGAGAAGACAATAAAAATCAGATACAGGATTGACGGGTCCCTCATAGAGCAGCCTTCGCCGCCCGTTAATTACAAGCGCGCCGTTACATCAAGGTTCAAGGTTATGGCGAGGCTTGACATAATTGAGAAGAGAAAACCGCAGGACGGAAGGATAAAGATTAAGGTAAAGGAAAAGACAATAGACCTCAGGGTATCAACCCTGCCTGTTGTGTGGGGGGAAAAGATTGTAATGCGTATCCTTGACCAGTCAAACCTGCAGCTCGACCTTACCAAGCTGGGTTTTGAGCCCGACGAACTCTCCAAGTTTGAAAAGGCAATTAACAGCCCTTACGGAATAATGCTGGTAACGGGGCCCACGGGAAGCGGAAAAACCACAACGCTCTACTCGGCGCTTTCCACGATAAACAGCCCTGATGTGAATATAATGACAGCAGAGGATCCTGTCGAGTATAACCTGCCCAACATCAACCAGGTCCAGATAAACCCCGAGGCTGACCTTACCTTCGCGGGCGCGCTCCGTTCATTCCTGCGGCAGGACCCTGACGTTATAATGGTCGGCGAAATCAGGGACCAGGAGACGGCCGAGATTTCGATTAAAGCCGCGCTGACCGGGCACCTTGTTATTTCCACGCTTCACACAAACGACGCGCCCACAACAATAAGCAGGCTCGCTGATATGGGTATTCAGCCTTTTTACATAGGCTCGGCCGTCATAATGGTTGTGGCTCAAAGGCTTGTGAGAAAAATATGCGCCGAGTGCAAAAAGGAATTTGCCTATGAACCGGCGCTTTTAAAACAGGTGGGGATAACGGACGCTGAAATGTCCTCGATAAAATTCATGAAAGGCGAGGGCTGTTCAGCGTGCAATAACACCGGATACAGGGGGCGCGTGGCAATTTACGAGATAATGCCTGTTGATGAGGCGCTTAAAAAAGCCATTATGCAGGGTTCAAACGCCACGGTTATCAAGGAAACCGCGGTAAAGGGAGGATTAAGGACGCTCAGGGAGACAGCTCTTCTTAAACTGAAGGCAGGGCTGACTACGCCTGAGGAAGTAATGTCCGTTACTATGGGCGAGTAATGGGGCCGCATATAGGGAAGTTCATGATTGTTGCGGGCATTACCCTGCTTGTATTGGGAGTTATACTCACGTTTGCGAAAAACTTTCCGCTCGGCAGGCTGCCGGGAGACATACACATACAGCGTGAGAATTTCAGCTTCTTTTTCCCTGTGACAACATCAATAATAATCAGCGTTATTCTTACGCTCGTGTTTTTCTTTCTGGGGAAGCGATGAGGAAAAATATGCCTGCCTGCGCCATTGTGTTTTTGCCCGCGGCGGTTTCATTGTTTTTCTTCTCCTCCTGCGTATCAATGAAGGAGAGGTACACAAAAGGCATGGGGCCGCCCGTGATTGTGTCGCAGGAAAGGAAAAAAACAGATGAAACGCACCGGGAGGATAAAAAACCGGCGCGTTCGCTTAATGATCTGGGGCTCAGGGTTCTTGTCACAAAAACAACGGGAAAGGTTGTGCTGAAATCGTCAAAACAGATAAAGCCCGTTAATAACGCGGAGGTTGCGCCTGCGGGGACAATGGAAATAAGTTTTTCCGCGGGTTCAATGTTTGTCAACGGCAGCCGCGTGCACGCGGGTTCTGTTGAGTTTGAAGCCGGAGATTTTATGGAAACGGGAGGCAGGAAATACAGGGGCGGTTTTCTGGCGGTAAATACAGGGTCAGTGGTGTTGCTGATAAATAAAGTTCCGCTGAGGTGTTATCTTTACGGAGTCCTGCCGTCAGAAGTGCCGCCCGGCTGGCACAGGGAATTTTTAAAGGCGCAGGCTGTCGCGGCGCGGACATTCGCGTTATATAACAGGCTGAAGGGAAAAACCCCCGAATATGACCTTGATTCAACGGTCATGTCTCAGGTTTACAAGGGTTATACGATAGAGGATCCCAGGACAAACGAGGCGGTTGACGCTACTGAGGGAGAGATACTGACATATAAGAATGAACCGATACAGGCATTTTTTCATGCCAACAGCGGGGGACGGACAGCAACTTCAGAGGAGGTGTGGGGAGGAAAGCTTGATTATCTGAAGAGCGTACCTGATGAGCACGGAAGTTCCGGCAGGCATTACAGGTGGTTCGCGGAAGTAAAACGGACAGTTATAAAAGAGGCAATGGAAAAGGCAGGGATAAGGCCGGGCGAGATTTATGACATCAATGTCATTGATAAGACAGGAAGCAACAGGGTAAACACGCTGAGGGTTTACGGAAGCGGAGGCTCGTTTACGGTCAGGGCAAAGGATTTAAGGATGAATGTGGGGCCCGACATAATCAGGTCAACTAATTTTACGGCCTCGCAAAAGGGGGATTCAATACTCTTTGAGGGATATGGCTGGGGGCATGGCGTGGGGCTCTCGCAGGACGGCGGCAACGGCATGGCGCAAAGGGGGATGGATTATAAATCCATATTGAGGCATTTTTATAGGGGAGCGGAGATAAAAAAAGCAAGGCTGCAGTAAAGCCTCCGCGTTAAACCGCAGATTAAAAATTTAAATTGTCTTTGTTGGGGCAAAGGTTTTTTAGCAGCCGACAAAAGACATGGGTGTAAATATGAAAATATCAAATATAAAATATAAAATTGCCCCACCCGAGGTGGGCCGGGGCAGGCAGCGGAGAAATTTCGCCGATTTACATCGGCGGTGAGCCCGGTCAGATGCAGACTCGTGAATGTACGCGATTAGGCTTGCGTGGGTTTTAGTGCGGTTTGAATGATGATGTGCTTTGATGTTTGGGATGGCGTTGAATAGCGCGCAACACAGACGCGCCCTGAGTTCTCGACGAAATTTTCCACTGCCTACCCCGTCCTGCGATGGTTGCAC
>DSBP01000155.1 GCA_011049465.1 bacterium
TATTTTCTTTCCCGCCTACAACCCTGCTCTGTTTTTTATCCTGCCGGTAATCTCTTCAAGCTTTTCCTCAAGCGCGGGTGTCAGGTTTTCGCTGAACTCCGTGTTGTTCTCCACTTCTATGCCGAATATCCTCACCTTTGAGGGCATATGAGCGCCCAGGCGGCGGCCCATATTAATCGCCTCAAAGAGCGATATGTCGTGCGACGAGAGAACCCTGTGGGTGCCCGGCCCTTTTTCGTCTATCTCAACAACTTCTCCCAAAGGGAATTTTCCCGTCTTTATGGAATCAATAACGATAAGCGCTTCATAGCCGGTGATGGCGTCAAGAAGCGACATGCCGCCGGTCTCGCACAGGTGGAGCGAGCATGTGCCTGCGGGAAGCCGGTCATAAAGCATTTTTGCCGCCCGCAGCCCGACAGAGTCGTCGGAAAGGATTGAGTTGCCCATGCCTAATATTAAATACCTATTATTCATATTCTCTTCAAAATATCCTTTACTTTCCCATTTCCGTCCCTGATTTTTACTATTATAGGCATCTCCCCCGGCAGCGAATGCGTGGCGCAGCCGAAGCACGGGTCGTATGCCCTGAAGGCCATTTCAATCATGTTGAGGATGGCGTCCGTCACTTTCCCTTCCTTTGCCACAAGGGCCTTTGCCGCGTTTCTGATCGCCATATTCATCGGGCCGTAGTTAAAAGAGGTGGCGACTATGATATTGACGCTCTTTGTCATGCCCTTCTCGTCCGTCTTGTAGTGGTGTATGAGCGTCCCTCTCTGCGCCTCCACTATTCCCACGCCCTCTTCTGGCTTTTCCGTGGGAATTACCCTGATTTTATCGGATAGTATCTCCCCGTCATTTGCCAGCTCGACAAGATGCTCGCTGAAATACATGAGCTCAATAACGCGCGCCCAGTGCTGGGCAAGAACCTGATGCGCGGGCTTTCCGCCCAGAGTCTTAAAGAGCTTCTCGTAATTTTCCTGCGCTATGGGTGTTGTAAGGCCGTCGCATGCGTTGAGCCTTCCCATTGGCGCCACGGACGCGAATGAGCTGTCTGGCCCGTCATTGAGCCCTTTCCAGCCCTTCTTTTTAAGGTACGGGAACTTGAGGTATGTCCACTCCTCAGCGTGCTCGGCTATGTAGTCAAGGTAGTCTTTTGGCTCAAACTTGTAAAGCTCGCTGCCCGCGGAATCAACTACCCTCACCTTTCCGTCATACATGTTCATTTTATTGTCCTCATCCACAAGCCCCATATAATTTGTGACCAGCTTGTAAGGGTCGCTCAGTATCAGGTCAACATAGGCCTTGTTTGCCAGCACCACATCGTCAAATATTTTCAGCGTAACCTTGGCAAACTCAAGCAGTTCCGCGGCCCATTTTTTTATCTGCGCGGCCTCTTCCTTATTGAGCCCCTTTGATACGCCGCCGGGAAGCCCCATTACCGTGTGCGTCTGATGCCCCGTGAGCATTGCCTGTATCTTCTGCGCCTTTGAACGCGCCTCAATAACAGCCTTGCCTGTCGCGAGCCCCACCTTTTCAATGACTCCGAGTATGTTCCTCTTTGACTTGTCCGCGTCCGGGCCGACCACAAAATCAGGGGCAGCAAGCGCGTAAAAATGGGCTATGTGGGAGTGTATGTTATGCGCCTCGTAATAGAGCCTTCTCAGCTTTATCGCGGCAGGCGGCGGCGTTACTTTGTAAACCGCGTCAACAGCCTTTACACTGGCCATATGATGCGTTCCCGGGCAGACGCCGCATATCTTGGGAACTATCCTGGGAAGCTCTTCTACCGGCCTTCCCTCGCAGAATTTCTCAAATCCCCTCAGTTCCGGAACCTCAAGATAGGCGTTCTCCACCTGTCCCGAGTCATTAAGAAAAATATCTATCTTTCCGTGGCCCTCAAGCCTTGTTATGGGGTCTATTGTGATTTTTTTCATCTTATTTTGCCCTCCTTAAAAGTGAAACAGGCAGATTGAACCTGTAAAATGTCCCTGCCACGTCAGGAAGCGTGGCTGTAATGGAAGCAGCCTCTTCCGGCGTTCTCGCGTCTATAACCGAAGCTGCTGCAGCCAGCATCTTAGCGCCCATATCCTCAACTCCGGGCGCAGGCCCGAAACATCCCCTGCACGGCATATTTGCCTCTATGCAGCGCGCGCCGCAGCCACCCCTCGTTGCAGGGCCCATACATAATATGCCCTGCTCAAGCAGGCACCGTTCGTTGTCAGGTATTATTTCATGCGGCCTGTAAAACCGCTTGACCGATTTTTCCTCTGTTTTCTTTCTTTTGCACGAATCGCAGAGATTTTTGTCCGCGGCGATTACCGCGCCCTTTGGCGGCAGCTTTCCCGTAATTATAGCGTTGACCGCGAGGTTGATAAGGTCAGTTGTAGGCGGGCATCCCGGCAGGAAATAATCAACATCAACAACCTGATGAAGCGCCTTCACATAATCATGCAACTCCGGAATCTCCACTTCGCCCTCAGGCACCTTTGACTTCGGCGACGGGTAAACAGCGCCGCCATTGGTTTCCACAGACTCGCTTGTCTTGTATACTCGCTCCAATATCGCCTCTTTATTGCTAAAATTAGCGAGCCCCGGTATTCCTCCGAGATACGCGCACGAACCATAAGATATAAGTATCTTTGACTTCTTCCTCAAAAGCTGCGCAAGGTGAAGCTGCTCCGAGTTCCTGACAGCGCCGTTAAAGAGCGTGACATCAAGCTCGTTGTCCTTCAACGCCTCCACATCGGAAACCTTATAATCCATGGCAATCGGCCAGAATTTAATGTCAGCCGCGGCCGCTATATCAAGTATCTTTTCATCCGTATCCAGGATGGAAACGTCGCACCCGCCGCACGCTCCTGCCCAGTATATGGCAAGGTTTAATTTTTTCTTTTCAGCCATAATGTTCCTCCGTATTTTATCCGTATTTTTCTTCTATTTCACTGCCTCTTTAATCTCTTTCCAATTAAGCGGGCCGAGTTTTCTGACCTCATCGGTCATTTCAGTTACAACCTCAGCGAACTTGTCGCCTTCCGCAGCCGAGACCCAGTCAAGCCTGAACCTTTCCCCCTCTATCCCGAACCCTTTAAGCATATCCTTTATCATCGGCACCCGTTTCTGCATATTATAGTTGCCTTCGTTGTAATGGCAGTCACCCGGATGACAGCCGCACACAAGCACCCCGTCAGCGCCGTCAGCGAATGATTTAAGTATAAATGTAGGGTCAACCCTGCCCGAGCACATGACCTTGATAGGCACCACATTTGCCGGATACTTTATCCTGCTGGTGCCGGCCAGATCCGCGCCTGTATATGAGCACCACCTGCATAAAAACGCCACTATTCTGGGTTCAAACTCTTCAGCCATGTTCAATCCTCCTTAAAGGACAGTTTCAATTTTGAATTTACAATTTAAAAGTTATAAATTCCAAAGCCCTTTTTTTCACATTTGCAAATTGCAAATTTAAAATTTAAACTTTCTGTAGTATTCCCTCTATCTCCTCAAATATCTGGCCGTCAAGATATCCCTTCTGCGTGATCGCGCCTGACGGGCAGACAGCCACGCACGTGCCGCAGCCTTTGCACATTGCCTCTATTATCCTTGACGCCTTATCCTCATCGCTGAATTCTATTGCCTGGTAAGGGCAGACGCTGATGCACAGCTTGCAGCCCGCGCATTTGGAGGATTCGACTGTTGATGTTACGGACTCAAGAAGAACGCGGCCCTTGTTTATTATGGAGAGCACAGCGCCTGCGGCGGCATTTGCCTGCGCCACTGTGTCGGGTATGTCTTTCGGGCCCTGTGCCGCTCCTGCCACGTAAATTCCGTCGGTAGCCGTGGCAACAGGCGCCAGTTTCGGATGTTTTTCAAGGAAGAATCCGTCTTTTGACCTCGACAGCGAGAGCGATGACGCTATCCTGGACGCGGACTTTGAAGGCTCCATTCCTATGCTTAAGATTACCATGTCAACGGGTATCCTTCTTATCTCGCCGAGAAGAGTGTCCTCCACTTTTATTATCAGCTTGCCCTGCTCATCTTTTGTAAGAGCGGTGTCAATAACTTCCGCGCCCTTGCCTCTTATAAAATGGATATCCTCGTGAATGCACCGTTTATAGAACTCCTCGTATCCCTTGCCGAATGCCCTGATGTCAATATACAGGTTGTAAACCTCGGCTCCGGGCACCTTTTCCTTTACAAGATGGCCGAATTTGAGGGACTGCATGCAGCATATCCTTGAGCAGTGCTCGTTGGCGTTTACGTCCCTGCTGCCCACGCAGTGGAGTATTGCCACGGCTTCAGGCTCTGTGCCGTCCTTTTTAACAACCTTGCCGCCTGTCGGGCCGCTCGCGTGCGTGTAGCGCTCGAATTCAAGCGAGGTGAGGACATTTTCATAGGTGTTGTAACCGTATTTCTCAAGGTATTTTTTATTGTCATAGAGGTCATAGCCTGTCGCCACAATGATGTTCCCGGCCCGGACTTCTAGGACCTCATCCTTGGCGTCAAGGTTGATCGCGTTCTTGCCGCATTTTTTCACGCAGACGCCGCAGCGCTTGCAGTATGCCATGTCAATCGCGTAAACAGCGGGCACAGCCTGGGGAAAAGCGCGGTAAATTGCCTTTTTATTTGAGAGGTTCTCCTCAAATTCATTGGGAACGTTCTTGACCGGGCAGAATTTCTCGCAGTCGCCGCAGCCCGTGCACAGCTCCTCGTCCACATAGCGCGCCTTTTTTCTTATCTTAACCGTAAAATTGCCCACAAACCCCTTTATCTCCTCGACTTCGCTTAAGGTCATGAGCTCAATGTTCCTGTTCTGCGCTATTGATACCATCTTTGGCGTCAGGATGCAGGCCGCGCAGTCAAGCGTCGGAAATGTCTTGTCAAACTTTGCCATGTGGCCGCCTATTGTAGAGTCCTTCTCGACAAGATAAACCTTTTTGCCCGCGTTTGCGATTGTGAGGGCAGCCTCAATTCCGGCTATTCCCCCGCCTATTACCACAGTGTCGGGGTTGATGTCAACTTCAGTGGGTTTTAAGGGTTGGTGCTTTACAACCCTTCTGACGGCCGCCGCTATCAGCTTTTTCGCCTTTTCAGTGGCTTTAATTTTGTCTTCTGTCACCCAGGAGACGTGCTCCCTGATGTTTGCCATCTGAAAGAGGTATTCATTCAGCCCCGCGTTCTCAACCGCGCCCCTGAATGTCCCCTCATGCATGAGCGGCGAGCAGGAAGATACCACTATATGCGTGAGCTTGTTCTTCTCAACATCAACTTTTATCGTCTCCTGCCCGGGGTCAGAACACATATATTTGTATTCCTTTACAAGAGCGACGTTCGCGAGTGTCTTTGAAAATCCGCAGACATCCGCGATGTCAACGGTCTGGGAAATATTCGTGCCGCAGTGGCACACATAAACGCCTATTCTGGGTTCAGACATATTATTTACCTCCGGTTGCTTTCGCGAGAGCTTTGTCCGCGTTGATGAAGTTCCTGTCTATGCCGAGTTTTTTCGGGTCAATACCGAAGGCAACCCCCATAAGCTGGGTGAAATAGAGTATCGGGATATTCAGGTCCTCTTTATACTTGCGCGAGAGCTTTGACTGGTAAGCCTCGAGATTGAGCTGGCAGAGGGGGCAGGCAGTGACTATCATGTCCGCACCTCCCTGTTTTGCCGAGAGGAGTATTTCGCGTATCATATCATCGGCAACATTTTCCATTGTCTGCACAAGCAGCCCTGAGCAGCACTTTGATTTCATGGTGAATCTTGAGGGCTCCGCGCCTATGTAGCTCACCAGCTTGTCGAGGATGACCGGGTGGTCAGTATCGTCAAGCTCTGATTTCGGCCTTACTATCTGGCATCCGTAATAGGGCGCTGCTTTTATGCCTTTGAGGCTCTTCTTTACCGATTTTTTTATCTCTTCTTCTGCGTCGTTTACAAGAATGTCTATCACGTGCCGCACGCGCGGCTTCCCCTCATATTCAAAACCCTCATCTTTAAGGAATCCCCTCACCTTTTCCTTTATCCCGGGGCTGTCCTCCATTGTGTACTCGGCTTTTTTAAGCGCGGTAAAACAGGCGCTGCACGGCACAGCGAGGTCGAGCCCCATCTTTTCTGCTATGGCGATGTTGCGCGCGCACAGGTATGTGGAGCCCCTGTCATCAAGCCCGACAGAGAGCGTGGCGCCGCAGCAGTTCCAGTCCTCAATCTCCTCA
>DSBP01000194.1 GCA_011049465.1 bacterium
ACAGTATATATGTCTTTGGGCTTCCAAAGCGGCAGCGCCGCGGCCCCGTTTACCACAACATCATAACCCTTAAACGCCGCCTTTAAGGCCTCAATATCCCGCACATCCGCCTTGAGAAACTCAACATTCGCAGGGTATTCTTCTCTTATGAATTCATCAATATCAAGCGCCAGTATCTTTTCATACTTATCCGTGAGCTTTCTGCAAATATGCAACCCTAAAAATCCCGCGCCTCCGGTAACCACAAGTTTCGCCATATCCTGTATCCTCCTGAAAGTTTGATTTTGAGATTATACTATAAAAACCGCATAACCGCAAATTTGAATTTCTAATTTACAATTTACAAATTAACTCTCCCTCAGTTTTCATCTTACAAATTTAAAATTGAAACTTCCAAATGGTTTTACGGCATCTTCCCCGCCGCCTCATCGTATATCCTGTCCCACGACAGTTCTGACGCGAAGTCAAGCGCGTTTTCAAGGCATTTGAGGTAAAAATCATCGTCTTTCAGCAGTTTTACGCACGCCGCTGCCAGTTCTTCCTTATTATACCGGCACACAATACCCATCGGCCTCTTTTCCGTTTCTTCGGCTATCCACGGCACGCCCGTAATCACAAGCGGCAGGCCGCACGCCAGGTATTCCTTTGGCTTTGTCGGGTCAGCGTAGTAGGTGTAGTTGTTCGGGTCGTCGGAATAGGGCGCCACGCCAACGCGCTCGTGCGGTATGAATTTAAAGAGCTCATCATGGTTCATCAGCCCGAGAAATTTAACATTTTCATTCAGCCCCATATTGGCTGTTTTGAGTTTCAGCGCCTCCTCATACGGCCCTGTCCCGATTATGAGAAGTTCTGCCCCGGGCTCATCCTTGATTACCTGCGGCATCGCGTCAATAAGCACCTGCACGCCCTTTGTCTCATCAAGCATGGACATTAAGACAAGGCTCTTTTTCACAAGCTTTTCCTCCCTGTGAAACTTGTCAACCTTGTCAAGCTCCACGCCCACAGGCACAACCTGAAAATTATCCCCCTTCAGCCTGAATTTCTTTATCTTGGCGTCAGCCATCCTTTGGGAGAGCGCCCACACGCTGTCAGCGCCGCGGCAGCACATTCGGTCAAGCGTTTCGTAAACAAAATTGAAAAACGGATTCTTAAACCGCCTGTCCATGTGGTCAATTATATAATAGGCAACTTTATCAACTCTTCCCATCCTCTTAAGAAGCAGCGCGGTAAGGCCGTTCAGGTTGTCAACCGCCAGAAACAAATCGGCTTTTCTTTTAAGCCCCATTACAAACCTGATGTTAAAAATTACGTCCTTTATCCACTGTAAAAACTGGTTCCGCATCCTTTTGTGCCCCCTGACGGCCTTAACCTGCCTGCCGCCCGCGTAAAACTCCGCGAGCGTTCCTTCAAGTTTTGAATAGGAGAAAGGGTGGATTATGTAAATAAGCTCTCCCGCCTTTTTTATCATGTAATTCCGCGCTGCCTGAACCGGGCCGTAAACCTCTGTCACATGCCCGGCCTCTATCACAAGCTTGTCTTTTAATTCCATGTCTCCTCCATATTATTATGTGTCCATCTTTTCAAGTTTCTTTATTCCCGCGTAAAGCGATACTGCCGATATCAAAACGCCCAGCGCGACTGCCGCGCCGAAATTCAATATGTACTTATCGGCGGAAAATCCGGCGCCGCCGCGCAGCGAGGCCAGGTAATAATCCCGCACAACACCCGCCTCAAGCATCAGCACAGCCGCGATGTATATAAAACATACTATCATATATGAGAGCCCGCCGGCGCCTGTTATTAAATCCTCCGGGTTTTTTATGTTGAAATTGGCAAACAGGGCGCCAAAGCCCGCGCCCGCGCATGCGATGACAACCGTAATCAGCAGCACGGAATATACTGTTATTATATTGATAAACCGGTCGGATTCCAGAAGAAAAATTGATATGTTCGCGGTTATCTGGCCGGTTATTATAATGACCGTGCCGTAAATAATGAGCTTGTTCAACAGATACCTCTTTACGGATACGGGCGCTGACTTGAAAATCCAGAACCCCCTGCCTTCCATGCTCACCACAGGAAGGACAAACCTGGCTCCCACTGCCGACAGGACAAAACCGATAAACCCTATGTTTAAAAAATAAATTATGTTCTTGAGGTTAAACAGCTCGGCAGGAAGCTTGTAGAGGTTAAACAGATATATGACCACAAGCCCCGCGAGAAAAACAACCTGTATCCACTGCGATGAATCGCGCACAAGATACTTAAAATCCTTTCCGGCCTGGGCCATAAACATATTGGTTCTTCTCATTCCCGTATCAATCCCGGACTTTTTGCTTTTTGAGAAGGCTCCCCTGTTGCCGTAACCCGCCTCATATAAGCGCCCCCCGGCCGCAAGCGCGAAGCCAAAGACAAGCGTTCCCGCGGACATAAAAACAATAAAATCCTTAAGCGCATTGAGTATCCCGTAACCCGTTGTTTGGACAACAACATTCATGAACGCGGCGTGCGGAAAAAAGAGGCTCTCCCCTGTCCTTATGTTTTTTAAAAACTCGCTCACCTCGCTTATGCCCGCGCCCGTTATCCTCTCGGGCTGCAGCATCCTGAAATAAACCACAAATATAACGACAAAAATCCCGCTTAAAGCTATTGCCGTATTCCTTATGTTTTCGGCGGGAAAAAACCTGACAAGCAGGACAGTAAGCATTATGCCCGCGGCGGACATAATAAGGAACAACGGCACGTGCGCCGCAAGTATGAACAAAAGCCTGCCAACAGGAATATTAAGCACCATCTTGTACGCAGTGAAGACAGGAACGGCCATCAGCAGTATCATCCATGTTGCGCTTACGGCTATTTTTACGGCCTGCACAGCAAAGACAGAGCCTGTCCTGACAGGCGAGCTGAACAGGAAATCGGTATCCCTGCTGAGGTAGAGGACGGGAATCGCGGCAATTACGGAAGACAATACAATCATAACGGAAAAGGTGAGATAAAAGCCGGAGAGGAGCTTGTTCACAAGAAACGGCCCGATAAGCTGAACCTTGTAAAAATGCGTGAAGATAAAGGAAAAGAGGTGGTAAATCATCGGAAAAAATACCGCCAGAAAGACAAACAATAAAAGGGTTTTTATTACATCCTCTTTTTGGGGGTTAAAAAGCCTGTTCCTCGCCTGGATAAAATAAAAGCTGAATAAAAGCCCCGTATCCCTCACGCCTCCCCGCCTTCTGTCAGCCTGAAAAACAGCTCCTCAAGGTTTTTATCCTTTCCGGCCGCCTTTACCTCTTCTTTTTTTCCCGAGAGCAGCAGCCGCGCCCTGTCTATTATGCCTATGTGCGTGCACATTGATTCCGCGGTCTCAAGCGAGTGCGTTGACATGAAAATTGTCATCCCCTCCTTTGACAGCGAGGCGAACTCCTCTTTAAGCGTCTTTTGCGAGCGCGGGTCAAGCCCCACCATGGGCTCGTCAAGAATAAATACATCCGGCATGTGTATGAGCGATGCTGTTATGAGGAGTTTCTGGCTCATTCCGTGAGAATAGCTTTCTATGAAGTCATTGATATAAGGCGCCACCTCAAAGGTTTCGGCGAAGCGCTCAAGCCTCCTTTTGTAATCACCGGGCTCCACATCATAAAGATTGGCGATAAAACGTATGTACTCTATGCCCCTTAACTTCTCAAACATATAGGGCTTGTCGGGTATGAGAGCCATTTTTCTCTTGTAACTTACGGGATCATCACCAATGCAGGTTTTGCCTATGCATACCCTGCCTGCCGTGGCCTTTATAAGGCCGCTCATAACCTTTATTGTGGTGGTTTTCCCCGCGCCGTTGGGCCCCAGGAACCCGTAAACACTTCCCTTTTCAACCTCAAGGCTTAACGAGTCAACAGCGGTAAATTCCCCGTATTTTTTTGTGAGCCCCTCAATTTTTATCATCCTCTCACTCCTCCACTCCGGCCTCTTTTTCTATGGCTTTTGTCACATAAAATTTTTTCTTGTAGTGCCTGATAATTGAGGGTATCGCGAACGAAAACGCGAATAAAACGAAGGGTATTATGACGTCAGGCGTAAGAAATCCCGACGGCTCTCTTATAATATCCCCAAAACTTTTATACCTTATCAGGAGTTTTTTAACCGCTCCCACAAAGAAGGTGACAAATATTATGCCCGGTATAACGCCGATGAATGTCGCCCAGAAAAAATCCTTAAACCTTATCTTTGACAGTCCCGACGCAAAGCTTAGATAAGTAAAGGGAAGAAACATCAGCCTTAAATATATTATTATTGAAAACCCGTGCTCCTCCACCTTGTCGTCAAGCTTTTTAAAATGAGCGTGCCTTAAAAGCTTCGCGGCAAAACCCCTCAGCAGGTATCGCGAGAGAAAAAACGCCATAATACCGCCTATGTTCGCCCCTATCAGGTTAAGCAGGAGGCCCGTCCAGCTGCCGAACACAAGCGAGCCTATTGAGACCGGGATGCTCGCGGGCACAAAAAAGGCTATGCAAAAAATGAAAAACAATATAAAGACAAAAGGCGCCCAGCCGCCTATCCGCTCCATGTATCCGGAAAACCGCTCCATAAACAGAGCCCTGCCCTCCTCGTGAAAAAAGTAGTAATTAAGAGGCGAAAACTCAAGAATATAAATAACCGCGGCGATAAAAACCAGCAGCAGCGCTATTTTTCTCTTTTTGCCTTTCATTTTTTCTCCTAAATAAACGGGGATGTTTATGATAATAACACAAGAAGGTTCAAACAGCAAAGAGTAAATATGCCAGCCCCGTCCTGAGTCAGTGGGTGTTAAGGCAAAGGTTGTTTAGCAGCCAACAAAGAGCAAGACGAGAAAATTTGATTATGCGAAACAACAGGCGTATATGCAGTGGTTTCGTACTAACTTTAAACTATTGTATTTTGCCGCCTACACCCTGCACCGGAACGATTCAACACAGTTCGCTTAAAACGATAAAATCCGCAGAAACCTCTACGCGATAATCATTTTCCTGTGCGATACCCTGATACCGGGCAATCCTGCGAGAGCGCGGCACATATTTATTCTCCCGTGTCCAAACAGATTATCCCTGCCGGGAGCGCCTATGTCGTCAGAGGGATTAATAATAGAATAGCACTTATCATTATAATAATTGCTTCCGTCATAACCACCGTAAATCCTTAAAAAACTGTAACTCATCACCGAACTAAAACCCGCCCTCTGCGGAAAGTTCGTATTGTTCTGCTTTATCCAGTTCCCATCTTTTGAGGGGCATATGGCATTCAAATAATAATCCGTATCCCTCCCTCCAATCAATAATATTCCTCAGTATCAATATACGAAGAACACTCATCGTTATAATAATCACTCCCCCCATATCCTCCAAAAACTCTCAAAAAACTACCGCTAACTATAGAACTAAATCCCACCCTTGATATAAGGTTTGTATTATTCTGCTTTATCCAATTCTTCCCGTTCTCCGAACTCCATACATCATTAAAATAATCTCCCTGACTTCTACCGCCTATAACAAAAATATATTTATTAATGCTGTAATCTATTCCACTTTGACTTTGATGCCCCCACCTTCCGCTGAATGCGGCCGATGCTGTCGCTGTCACCCATTCCGCTCCATCTGTCACCCATACTGCTCCATCTTCAGAATACCACACGTCATTTAACCCGTTCACGCCATCCGGCGTCCCTCCTATCACCCACATTTTCTGACCAAAAACAACCCCTGTATGCCCCCACCTCGGGCTGAACTCCGCCGACGCTGTCGCTGTCACCCAGTTACCAATTGTATTATAAAACTCCTTCCAGACATCGTTTAAACCCGCTGTGTTGTTCGCTGTCCCGCCTATTATGTATTTATAATTACTAAACAACAAACTAACATGTCCTGATCTTTGCGAAAACTGCGATTCATGGCATATCCAGTCGTTTAATTTTATCCTTTCATTTCCTATCGGCGGCAGAGGGGGAATTCTGCAAGACATTACAAACACAATCAAAACCACTACTATTATAGATATCGATATTTGCTTTTTCATAATTACCTCCGACTCACGAGACAAAGGAACTACCCAAAGGCCCGCTCAACTTAAAAACTAAAAAAAACTTTATTCTCCACGCGCGGCTCACTCGCGCCCTGCTATCAAAAGATTGTTAATAATATTCCCTTTCTATAACCGAATA
>DSBP01000075.1 GCA_011049465.1 bacterium
AACTATACAATATCAAATATAATATGCTTTAATCTTTCCCTCCCTTACTTATACACCTCTTCCACCGCCCTCTTTGCCCATTCAAGCCTGTATGCAAACAACCCCTCGGGCCATGACGGGTGGACTCCGTCATCCGATAAGTAACCGGGGTTTTCCATGTAAAACTCCCAAAAATCCGGGCCCTTTATTATTCGCGGATATTTCTTATAAAGCCTTTCAATCATGGCATTAAGCTTTACCCCGTTTTCCTGTATTGCCGGCTGTGTTGATGACCAGGGTATTTTTCGGCACAAGAGGAACCTTTCCCGCTTTTAAAACAGCCTTTACCATTATTTCATGGTTGTAATAAAAATCCTCAGGAGCCATGCCGCTCCACGCGTCATTTGTCCCGTATCCGAGCGCCACATACCTGCCAGGGAATATTTCCAGCCACTTTTCAATATTCTTCGCGCCGTCAGCGCTTGTCATATACCCTGTGCCGCCGTTTTCCTGCAGCGGGAAATAACCGGGCTTTTTGCCGTTTATAAGCATGCTGAAACTTCCCTCTCCCAGGGAACATTTAAACGGCCGGTGGTGCATGGACATCTGAGTTATTGAATCCCCGTAAAATATCCAGTTGTCATTTCCTCCTGTCGAGGCGTCATAGACATCCATTTTAAACGAGACGTTCATATTGTCTTTTGAGCCGTCAGAAGCAGTACAATTAATCCTTATGCTGTTGTACCCCTTAAGGTTCAGCAGATGCTGCCTTGAATGAAATGTATTGCCTTCTACAGACACGAGCTTAACCCATCCTTCCTCAGGCAGGTCCTGCCCTCCGGCCTCATTTGCCTCTATTGTATAGTCCCTTATATTATTGTATCCGGGGCTCTCCTGAGCGGTAATCAGCGTGTGGTCATAAGGCGATGTGTCGTCGTTATACCAGACAACAATTATTTTTTCACGCTTTTTTTCCTCTACTGCCGATAAATCATAAGCCAGCCACACGCTTGCTCCTTTTTGCGGAATTGAACAGCTTCTCCAGTATTCCGAATAATCAGCGCTGTTTGCCGCTGATGGCGGCTTCATTGATTCGCAGTTCTCATTTGTATAGGCAGGCAAACCCCTGCTTATAAGCTCCATCGGCGCAATACTGCTCGTTCCGCATCCCGCCAGAATGGCAAAAATCACAACAAAAATAACCGATATAATTATCTTTTCCATTTTTCCTCCTTGGTATAACGTAAGTAACATTGTATCACATATCCGCTTTCACGCAAGACAGGTATGAAGAACCATTTCCATTAAACGCATGATTTAGTTTTCAGTTTCTTCCCGTCTTTGCAGCCGTCTTTGCAGCCGCCTTTGTAGCCGCGAACTTTAGTTCGCGCGTATTTCAAATTCCACTTTCAAATACCGCGGACTAAAGTCCGCGCCTACATTCCATAACTATACAATATCAAATATACAATTCTTAACAGGCTCGCCGCCGATGTAAATCGGCGAAATTTCTCCGCTGCCAGCCCCATCCCACCTCAGGTAGGGCGGAGCGCTGTAAAAGCCGCAATTCCCTGCTGTAACCGGGGGTTTCAGAAAATAAAATTTTAAACTGTTTTTTGCCCTTTTTTACTGCTAAAATAAGATTACACTGATATTTCAGGAGGCGTGATATGGCTGAGAAAAAATATGTGGCAGCTGTTGACCAGGGCACCACTTCCACCCGTTTTCTTATATTTGACCGCAAGGGAAATATTACGGCAGCTCATCAGAAGGAGCATAAGCAGATTTACCCTAAAGCCGGGTGGGTTGAGCACGACGCATCCGAAATATGGGACAATACCGCCGAATGCATTAAAACAGCGCTTGCGGAATCAAAAATTAATCCCGCTGAAATAGCCGCCATAGGCATAACAAACCAGCGCGAGACAACCGTTGTCTGGGACAAAAAGACCGGAAAGCCGCTTCATAACGCCCTTGTATGGCAGGACATGCGGACAGCAGATATCTGCGCTGAGCTTTCAAAAGAGGCCGGCCAGTACAGGTTTCAGGAAAAGACAGGCCTTCCGCTTGCCACCTACTTCTCAGGCCCGAAACTCAAGTGGATGCTTGACAACATTTCAGGATTCAGGAAATCCGCTGAAGACGGCAGGGCCTTATTCGGGACAATTGACACATGGATAATATGGAACTTGACCGGAGGGATAAATAACGGAAAACACATAACAGACCCGACAAACGCGTCACGGACAATGCTTATGAACCTGAAAACATTAAAATGGGATGATGATATGCTTAAGGTGTTTGGCATCCCCGGAAAAATACTTCCCGAAATACGCCCCTCAAGCGACCCTGAAGGTTACGGAACCACGCCCGAAGACGGCCCGCTCAGCGCCGCAGTTCCTGTCATGGCCGCGCTGGGAGACCAGCACGCCGCGCTATTCGGCCAGGCATGCTTTAACAAAGGCGACGCCAAGAACACATACGGAACAGGATGCTTTCTTCTGCTTAATACAGGCAATGAGCCTGTCTTTTCCAAAAACGGCCTTGTCACAACAGTAGGCTATAAAACCGGGGACGCACCCGCTGTTTACGCGCTGGAGGGGTCAATAGCGATTGCGGGCTCGCTCGTGCAGTGGGTGCGCGACAAGCTCGGCCTGATTAAATCCGCGCCTGAGATAAATGAGCATGCGGCAAGGTGCGAAGACAACAGCGGCGTATATTTTGTCCCCGCTTTTTCAGGGCTCTTTGCCCCCTACTGGCGCTCTGACGCGAGAGGGATAATAACGGGCCTGACGCACTATGCGGGAAAAGAGCAAATATGCAGGGCAGCGCTGGAAGCAACAGCCTACCAGGCCAGGGATGTATTTGACGCCATGGAAAAGGATTCGGGAATCAAGCTCTCCTCGCTCAAGGTTGACGGCGGCATGACAGCCAGCGGATTGCTGATGCAGTTCCAGGCTGACATACTGGGCATCCCCGTCTGTCTCCCAAAGGTGGCTGAGACAACAGCCCTCGGCGCGGCCTATGCCGCCGGCCTCGCAGCGGGCTTTTGGAAGTCAACTGACGAACTTAAAGAAAACTGGTCAGCCGCGAAAAAATGGGAGCCGAAGATGAGCCCCGAAATGAGGGATAAGTATTACGCACAGTGGAAAGAAGCTGTCCAACGCTCCCTCGGCCGGCCGGAATAACCGTGAAAAGACGGCACTGAAAGCCTTTTGATTTGTCTTATTTTAATTTTTCCAGGTCTTCCTTATACAGTTCAACTGCCTCCTTAAGGTTTTTCTCGGCTTCCTCTATGGTCTTTCCCTGGCTCACCACATCAAGTTCCAGGCAATGAGCTACATACCACTTTTCTTCCTTGATAATAACCGCGTTTAATCTTTTATTCATGGTTGCCGCCTTATATTTTTGTCGTTGTACTTAACATTCAGTATATGAATTATATCAAATATTTCCGGCATTCTCAATATTTTTTGCCGTTAATTATGCCACGTTCAAACCCCGCCTTTGCAAAGAAAACTGATAGTATTCGTAAAATACATGTTATTCAGGAGTTAAAAAAACACCCTGCGCGTTTTCAGAAGAAGCTCCGGTATCTACAATCCTGTTTTACGGCGCAAATTTATAGATTGTATGCGTGCGGAAAATATTGTTTCCCGCAAGATAAATATATCCCGCGCTGTCAATAGCCATGGCTCCTCTGCCAAACAACAAGGCATCAAGTGAAAACGGCTGAAAAACCTGAATCCTCTTTATATACACCCCTTCTGCCGTAAACTTGTTTATTCTTCCGGCTTGCGCGTCATAAACATAAACATTTCCGGCAGAATCTGTTTTTATCTGCGATATGTCATGAAACTCGCCTTCATTTATCCCGAGCTTGCCCCAGACATCAATAAAAACAAATCCCGGAGAGAATTTTGCGATTTTTTGATTATTATAGTCTCCTATAATATGCCAATTTCCGTCATTGTCCGGGCTCATAGAAACGTTATAAGAATCAAACTCCGGATTCGGGGGTATAATATATTTTTCCTCAAAGTATCCGAATAAATCAAACCTTTGAATCCTGAAACCTCCATCCGAGCTCCATGTTCTGTCCGCTACATATATTTCTCCCTCATTAAAAACAATCTCTCTCGGACTGCAGAATAAACCGTCTGTTTCACACATATTATCATAACTGCCCCATGTTGCAATAAAATCTCCGTTCGGCGAGAACCTTTGTACCCGGCATATATATGTGTCATATCCGCTGTCTTCAATACTGTAAATATTATTATCCGTGTCTATTGTTATGCCCTGCAGCCCGCTGAACCGGCCTAAATCTGTCCCTATGCCCCCCACTCTGTCAAAAACACGCCTGATGAATTAAACTTAACAATTTTTGACTTGCCGCTGTCCGCGACATAAACATTTCCGTTGTTGCCGACTTCAATATCAATAGGTCTCAATAACTTCCCCGGATCCTCGCCAAATTCCCCGAAAATCAGGACAGGCGTATCAAGCGGCACTCCTCCCTCAACAGTTGAAACAGGAGTAGGGGTAATAGTCGGCGTAGATATTTCATCTCCTGCCGTAACCGCCTTTGTCGGAACGCTGAGCTGTCTGCATCCCGCAAAAACCATCAAAACCGCGAAAACAGCAATTAGTATTCTCTTCATTTTAAAACCCCCATTCCGCTTTTAATCCCGCGTATTCCCGTGCAGGATTAATCTCCGGCCTTAAAGCGGTTGATGTCCCGGAATTAAGAATAAACATATCCGCCAGCGTGTATAAAACAGCCGCGCCTGCCGCACCTGCCGCGAATGCCATAAACATGCCCTTCTGTTCCACCTGAACCTTTTCATATTCAAGTATCCTGTAATTTGAGGCGGTTGAATTGTCAATTTCCGCGAACAGCGCCTCATAAGCATTCGCGCTCGCCGAATAATCAAAATATGATACAACCGCAAGCCCGCATAAAACAACATCAAGTATTATTAAGGCAGGCCCGCTGCTTTTTCCCGACGCGGCTCTTTCAACCCTCTTTTTTTCCGCAATCTCGCCCTTTACCTTCTCAATTAAGGAAAATAACCTGTCATTTGGCTGCTTTGCTGCGGCGGATTCATAATGTTTTAAAGCCCGCTCCAAATCCCCTTTTCTATACGCCTCGTTCCCTGCCCCTATATCGCTTCTATAATCCGCGAAAATAAACGGGCATAAAACCAATAAAACAAGAATTGCAATCACAGATTTTTTCATAAAATACCCTCCTTCATCTTATTATATAACTGAATTATACATCCTTAAAACCGCTTCGTCAACTTGTGTTTTTTGAATTGTAATGTTTATCCTCTGCCCGGTTCCGGGCCGTTTTTAAGCGGCCGTGGCCGCGAAAAACGCTTCCCGTAAACCAATAACGGTAAAAGGCCGGGATGTATCCTGAATTTGCAGCAGCACTCCATAATTATTCCCTTAATTTTCAATATGTCCCGCACAAAATTCCCCATATTATGCAGCCAAAAAACAGTCAATTCGCAATTTTGCATTGACAATGCAAAATTGCGAATTGTTCTTATTGCGCGCTTCCTAAAGAAAACAATACTTTACTTTTTTCACCTTCAAAGGCAGAATATATTCATGAAAAACTCTTACGACGTCATAATCATCGGCTCGGGGATTGTCGGCTCGCTTACTGCGAGGTACCTCTCCCGTTATGAGCTGTCAATACTGGTAATTGAGAAGGAAATTGACGTGGGCATGTGCCCTTCTTCAGCCAACTCAGCCATAATACACGCGGGATATGACCCGAAACCCGGGACCTTAAAGGCGAAAATGAACGCCGAGGGCAACAGGCTGTGGCATGAACTCGCGCCGGAACTGGGGATTGCATATAAAAAAACCGGCTCCCTTGTTGTCTCTTTCGGCCCCAAAGACGCCGAAAAACTCACCGAGCTGCATGAGCAGGGGCTGGCAAATAATATTCCGGGCATAAGAATCATGGAGAGAGACGAACTGATGAAGCAGGAGCCGCTCCTGAACCCCGATGCGCAGGCAGCGCTTTATGCTCCTGAAGCGGCTGTGCTTGACCCTTTTGGCGCTGTGCTTGCCGCGGCTGAGAACGCTGTCACAAACGGGGTTGATTATTTGTTCGAGACATCCTTTGAAGGCTTCATATTCGACGGCAAACGGATAACCGGAGTAATAACAAACA
>DSBP01000102.1 GCA_011049465.1 bacterium
GGATGGGGATGGGCATGAACCTTAAAATCATAAACCAGGCCGTATTTGAACTTTCAGGCACGGGGTTTGGCATTGACGCGGGCTTCCTTTTTACCCCTTCAGAGTACATCAGTTTCGGGCTCAGCGCGATAAACGCGCTTCCGCCGAACATAAAACTTGACCAAACAGCCGAGACATATCCCATAATAATAAAATTCGGGCTGGCTCTCAAGCTTCTCGGCGAGAGGGTAATACCTGTCTTTGATGTCGAGCAGGAGCTCTCGGGCAAGGATTTGAAGTTCAGGGCCGGGCTGGAACTGGTGCCATTTGACATTGTAGCCTTAAGGGCGGGGCTTGATGAGACAGAACTGGCCTTCGGGCTGGGGCTCAGTTACAAGCCCTACAAGGTTGATTATTCGGTGGCATTCCAGGAGCTTGGGATGGCCCACAGGATGTCATTTACGCTGGCTTTCGGAGGTTTTGATATTAACCTTTCGGCTGACCCGAAACTCTTTTCGCCTGTGGGAACAAGAAGAAACACCACAATATCGATTTATGCGGTGACCAAATATGAGATACTGGATTGGGAAATAAACGTAATGAATGAGGACGGCGATGTTGTGCGGTATTATACGGGCGACGGCGCGCCCCCGGCATCCGTTATCTGGGACGGAAAAGATGACAGAGGGCTTCCCGTTTCGGACGGCGAATACCGTTTTGTAATGTAGGTTCTGGGTAAAAACAGAAGGACAATAGAGTCTGGAAGGGAAACGGTAAAGATATCAACAACTGTTCCCATGCAGCCCGGCGCCATAGAACTGCGCGAATAAAATATCTTCTTTAAAGAGAGGTAAAATATGAAAAAGGGTCTTTTACTGGGAATTATCATTATATTGGCCGCGCCTTTTGCTGTTACGGCGAGCGAGGCTGACCGGGAAATGGAAAAGAACTGGGAGGCGGCAATGGCCGCGTATAAGGCAGCGCCGTCCTCGCAGGACACTCTTGAAAGGCTGAATAATTTCTCCCTGCGCTGGAGAAACTCACACAGATATGAGGCGGCGAGGGCGAAATACCTGCGCGCCATGATTTATTACAAGGACAGGAAATACACGGCCGCGTACACCGAGTTTAAAGAGGTTGTTGACAGGTTCGGGAACGTGACATTCGCGGACAGCGCGCACTATAAAATGGGAGAGTGCCTTTACAATCAGGCGAAATATTCCGAGGCAATAGAGGAGTGGAAGAAATTCCGTTTTAAATTTTCCAACTCCATGTTCATTCTTGAGGCGGTTTACGGCATAGCGCTGTCGCACCTTAACCTTAAGGAATACATGAAGGCGGACAGGGAACTGACAGCGTTCCTTGACAGGAATAAATTCTACGCGGACAACGAGGAGATCAGGACAATCGGCGGCATTATAGATTTCTATCTCGGGCGTTACGACGCATCTGTGGAAAAGCTTGAAAGGCTGCGTTCTGATGTGGCGTCTTACTATCAGGGGCACAGCCTTTTAAAATTAACCAAGTGGCCGGATGCTGCCAATGCCTTTAAGAGAATAGTGGACCTGTACAAGACAAGCAAGTATTATGAGAGCGCGCTTTACAACAAGGCCGAGGCCTTTTATAAGGGGACAAATTATTCTGCGGCAGCGGCGGATTACAGGGCATATCTTGCGGCTTTTCCATCGGGAAAGCTCGCGCCTTATGCCCGTTTTAAGCTCGGCTCATCGCTTTTTAACGATAAAAAGTACGACCTCGCGATAGCGGAATTCGGCAAAGTATCTTCGGAGGGGCCGGACAAGCGGGTCAGGGGGTACGCGAGGTACTTCATAGGCGAGGCAAACAGGGTTCAGAAAAAATACGAGCAGGCGCTCGCGTCATATAACCGCGTCATTGAAGAGCACTCTGATGTCTATGAGGTTGTGTCGCTTGCCCAGGTAAAAGGCGGATGGTGCCATCTTGTCCTCGGCAACGCGTCAAAGTCAGAGGTTTTACTCTCCGGTTTTACGCAGAAATTTGCCGGACACAAGGATTCGGCGCTTGGCTATTACCTGCTGGGCACCTCGGCATACAATAAAAAGGATTATCCTTCAGCTCTTCAGGCCTACAAGTTTCTCATAGATAAATTCACCTATACGGACCTTACGGAAGCGGCCCTTTTGATGACGCAGCTTGTTTATTATAACCAGCAGCAGTATTCAATGCTGATAAGCGACGCTTCCCATATTCTTGAGGTGCTGTCAAGAAAGTTTGAGCCGCCCACTTCAAAGATCCGCGCAAGGGCATATTTTTATCTTGGCGCGGCATATTATAAATCGGGCATGTACGGGCCCGCGGCAAAGGCGTTTAAGGAAATAGTCGATAAGTATTATGACAGCGATATTGTGACAGAGGCACGCGCAAACCTGGCGTGGGCATACTATGAGCTTGAGAATTACAGGGGCGCGAGGACAATGGCAAGGGATGTAATCTCAAGCCCGAAGATAAGCCGGGAAGTGAAGATGGCCTGTGAAATACTGATAGCCCATTCCTTTTTCAGTGAAAGGGACTATGACAGGGCGGCCCACGAGTACGGCACATTTGCTTATAATTATTCAAAATTGAAAAATAATGAGGTTGTGGCAGAGGCGCTTTTTCAGCAGGGAAAGGTTTATGAGATACAGGAGTATTATAATGACGCGATAAAGGCATGGCAGGCGTTGGGCGGAAATTTTCCGAATTCCAAAAGAACGCCTGAGGCGCTTTACAGAATATCAGACATCTATTTCAAGGCACAGCAGTTTGACAAGGCGCTGGAGGGGTTTCAGGCCATAATTGCCAGATGGCCCAATGATGTTATAGCCGAGGACGCGATGCTTTCAATTGCCGAGGTCTATTACAACTCCGAGCAGGAGGCAAAGGCGGAGCAGGCTTACGCCGCGTTCCTTAAAAAGTACCCTGACAGCAATAAGATAAAAAGCGTTGAGGAGGGAAAAGAGCGCGCCACATACAGGAAAGCGGAGAAAAAGGGGGATCCGGAAGGGCTTATCGGTTTTGCGGACCAGTATCCGAACAGCCCGCTTGCGGCAAGCGCCCTTTACCAGGCCGGAGAAACCTATTACCAGACATCCAAGTTTGAAAATGCAATCAGCACCTTTAACAGGCTGATTAAGGATTTTCCGGGCGATACAATGTCAATTAACGCGCAGTATTACATAGCCGCCTGTTATGAAGGGCTTCAGAGGTTTGACCAGGCAGTCGCTTCCTACAAGATTTTCATAAGGAACCATCCGAGGCATGACCTTGCGCCTGATGTTACTTTCAGGCTGGCGACCGCGGCTTTTACGGCAAAAAGTTATCCTGACGCGGTGTTATATTATGAGCGTGTGGTGGAAAGGTATCCCGGCACGGAATACGCGCAGAACGCGGCGTACAATGTGGCCCTTGCTTATACGGAGCTGAACAAGCAGGATGACGCCATCAGCTCTTACAAAAGATTCGCAAAGGAATATCCTGAGGACCCGAAATCAAAGGATATTCCTCTGCAGGTTGCGGGAATGTATCTTGAGCAAAAACGTTACAGGGACGCGCTGAAGGAATATACGGAAATCGCGTCTGCGGCCAAAGCAGATGTGGAAAAAGCAGAGGCTCTTTACAGGGCCGGCGAGATATACAATACCCTTGAGGACAAGGCAAATGCCATTGCTATGTTCTCAAAACTGATGGAGGCAAAGCCTAAGGATTCTATTTTCAGGGTAACCGGCTTGATTAACCTCGCGGCTTTGTATGAAAGCAGCCAGAAATGGGTTGAAGCGGTAAATGTCTATAAAGCAATAACTGAGAGCGGAGGCCAGAAAGAATATGTTGACGGCGCAAGGTCGAGAATGGCGGAGATAAGGTCCGTATATCCCGACCTGTTTAAGCAGGCCTCGCCCGCAAAAGACACAAAAGAGAAATAACACATTACAATACGCCGAAAGGCAAGGAGGAGGCTTTATGCAAGGTGAAGGCTACGTAGTAGATTACATGCAGATTTTGAGGCACAGCTGGGTTATTGTTCTTATGATGTTTTTGTCTGTTCTGGCTGTCGGAGTGACAATTGAGAGGTGGTTCTATTTCAAAAGGAACAAGCTTGATTCCGTGAAGTTTCTTGCAAAGATAAAGGCGTTTATTATTGACGGCAAGTATAAAGAGGCAATAGATTTCTGCAAGGAATCAAAGGGTTCCATTCCCATTGTTATAAGGGAAGGGCTTGAGGAACGGCAGCTGCCGAGGGAAGAGGTATCAAAGCTTATGGAGGCCTCTCATGCGGAGCAAAAGCTGAACCTGCAAAGGTATCTCTCGATTCTCGGCACGCTTGGAAATACATCGGTTTTTATCGGGCTGCTGGGAACGGTTTTGGGAATAGTAAGGGCCTTTAAGGACCTTGCGGGCTCTGCGGGCGGAGGGCCCGAGGTTGTTATGTTCGGTATTGCCGAGGCTCTTCTGGCCACGGCAGCCGGCTTAACCCTTGCCATACCCTGTGTTGTCCTTTTTAACTATTTTACCGAAAAGGTGAAGAATATATCGGTGGAAATGGACTCTGTCGCGAAAAAAGTGCTCGTTCTTATGGCAAATTACGGGGAGGGCTCCCATGCAAGGGGCCGCAAATAAGCACGACGATCCCGTAATATCAGAGATGAACGTAGCTCCGCTTGTTGACATTTGCCTTGTGCTTGTCATAATTTTCATGGTGACATCGCCGATGGTCATACAGTCGGGTATTATTGTCAATTCGTCAACAGTAACAGCCGAGCACGGCAAAACAACAAGGGATGAGGCTATAAGCGTAAAGGTGACGTCCAAGGGTTATTATGTGAATAACAGGCTTTACGACGCGGATAATTTTATATCAGCGTTAAAACCTGTTATTGATAAAAGCAAGAAAAAAACAGTAATGATTACCAGCGACAGGGATGTAAATCACGGCGCGCTTGTATGGGTCCTTGACACATCGAAAATGCTTGGCGCGCTGTCAATAGCCATAATGCGCGAGGAAAAAAAGAAAAAATAGAAGGAGATTAATCAGATGGGAATGAGTGTAGGCTCCCCGGGCGATGAAGAAGAACTCGTAACAGCCATAAATGTCGCGCCGCTGGTTGATGTGTGCCTTGTTCTGGTCATCATATTCATGGTGGCAACGCCTTTTATGACGCAGTCAAGGCTTACGGTAACTCTTCCGAAAGCCACGACCGGCGAGACCAGAAACGAGGACCATGTGACCATAACAATAGACAAAAAGGGCGATATAAGCGTGAATGAAAAGGATATTTACACGCCTGCGGAGCTCGAACGGGAGCTCCTGATAAGGCTGAGAGGAACAAGGGACCAGGTTGTGATTATAAGGGCCGACAATGAGATAGACCATGGCACTGTCATAGACGCGATGGAAACGGCAAAAAAAGTCAATCCTAAAAGGATTTATTTTGCCACTATACAAAAAGAAACAGATTAGAGGAGAAGAACATGTTTGCAGGCGATTATAACAAAAAAGGAGTCTTTGTAACCCAGACAGTCTCGCTATGCGTGCATCTTCTTATTGTATCCCTGTTTTTTCTCTACCAGCAAAAACAGAGGAAAGAGGCGGCTCAATACACGCTTACTGAGATAACAATGCTCTATGAACTGCCGCCTGAAATCAGGCAGCCTGCCGCGCCTATTGAGCGGCCAAAGAGCGTTATGGATATCTTTAAGCAGGTTATACCCATAAAACAGGAGCGTCAGATTGAGATGGCCCAGCCTAAAAAGATAGAGATAGAGAGGCCAAAAGTCGAGATGCAAAAACCCGAGGCGCTTTCCCTTGACAGGTCAAGGGACGATAAACTTAAGCCCGCTGCCAAGGCCATAGACCTTGATAATGTGATAGGTAAAAAGGAAATCTCGCCGCAAATGGTTCAGCAGCAGCTTGATTTACAGAGGCAGCAGCAGCTTGCCCAGGCGCCTCAGCAAAAACTCGATTTATCCCAGCAGTCATCCAGAAGCTCAATCCTGCCTGCTGCGGGCAGGCCCGGCATTTCTGTTGACGCGAGCAGGGCTCCGGCGGGCCTTTCGCAGTCACAGTTTAAGCTGGGCCAGCCGACCCCGGAGCCTAAAAAAGCGGCAGCAGCGCCTGAGGAGAATATAGTCATACAAAAGAGGTCCCCGCTTGTAATATCCGGGCAGTTA
>DSBP01000107.1 GCA_011049465.1 bacterium
AAAAAAGGGGACGCCAAAACCGCGTCCCCTATCCCATCGGGCTTGATGACCGTTATTCTTTTTATACGGGAAATATCCGCCATAAATACCCTCTTAATGTTTTATAATCCTCATTTAATAATATTTCCCTTTAAATAACTCTTCTTGCCATAAATCAATCCATAAACCCTTTAAGGTTTTTTGCCCTCGCAGGATGCCTCAGTTTCCTGAGCGCCTTTGCCTCAATCTGCCTGACGCGCTCCCTGGTAACTTTAAAAATTTTACCCACTTCTTCAAGAGTGTGAGGCACTCCGTCTCCTATCCCGAACCTCAATCGCAGTACCTCGGCTTCCCTCTCCTTAAGTGTGTGAAGCACCTTTTCTATCTGTTCCTTTAAAAGCACGTTAACGGCGGCTGAGGCCGGTGAAACCGCGTCCTTATCCTCTATAAAATCGCCCAGGTGCGAGTCTTTTTCCTCTCCTATGGGCGTCTCAAGCGATATGGGATGCTGTGAAATTTTTAATACGGACCGCACCTTTTCAGCCGACATCCCCATTTTTTTCGCTATCTCCTCGGGTTTTGGCTCACGGCCGAACTGCTGGACAAACATCCTTGCCACTTTATTGAGTTTGTTAATCGTCTCTATCATATGAACCGGAATCCTGATTGTCCTTGCCTGGTCGGCTATTGCCCTTGTAATCGCCTGGCGTATCCACCAGGTGGCATAAGTGGAAAACTTATAGCCCCTCTTGTATTCAAACCTCTCAACGGCCCGCATCAGGCCTATGTTCCCCTCCTGAATAAGGTCAAGAAACGAGAGCCCTTTATTGATATATTTTTTGGCTATGGACACAACGAGCCTTAAGTTCGCCACAACAAGCTCTTTTCTTGTTTTTCTCGCCTCAAGTATGTTTCTCTTAATTGTATATGCCAGGATTTTAAGGTCCTCGCGCCTCATCCCCACCATATTTTCTTCTTTTTTTATGTTGCTCTCTATTACCGCTGCCTTTATCATCAGATCCCTGAATGTGTCCCTTTTCATCCTTCTCTTTGACAGGTACCTGTTCAGGTCTCCCCTTTTTTTGGAGATTGTTTTTATCTCCACGTAAGTTTTTCCGAACCTCTTTTCAATCTGCGCAAGCTCTTTTTCTTCCTGGTTAATCTTGGCCACAATGCTGACAATCTTTTTTGAAATAAGGTGTATCTGGTCGTTATTAAGCTTGAGCATGTGAAGGCAGTCGCGTTTTTTCTTTTTAAGGTTGTCAAGGGTTTTCAGCAGCCTGGCTTTTTGCTTGGGTTTGACCTTCTTCATCTCTGCCTTAACAGACACATCTTTGCTCTCTTTTTCTATCCTGTCCGCCTGTTTTATATACTTGCCGAACCTGTCAATCAGCCTCTGCTCAACCGAAGGAGGTATGTCTCCCTCAAGCTTTGTCTTAATAATGTCGATTATCCTTATGACGCCTGTCTTCATGTCGTCATTAAGTTTTTTCAGTTCGTCCACGCCGGCTTTTGTATCAAAGATGGCGTTCTTGACGTTTATCTCGGCGTTTTCAATCTTTTTGGCTATCCTTACCTCATCCTCCCTTTTTTCAAGAAGGGGCACTTTTCCCATCTCGTGCAGATACATCTGAACGGGATCTGATGAAAATCCTTCCGTATCCAGGAATTCCATCTCTTCTGAGGCCTTTTCCGCGGGTTTTCCCGATAAAATTTTGTCTATTTTCCCCTCTTCCCGGATCTCAATATCCATCTCATCCATGATGTTAAGCATGCTGTCAATGTCCTCAACAGATGTAAAATCCTGGGGGAGTGAATCATTTAATTCCTCGTAGGTCAGAAATCCCTTTTCTTTTCCTTTTTTAATCAGTTCCTGCACTTCAGGCAGATTTCTAAGGTTCTTACTCAAAATCTTCACCTCGTGAATTAAGTATTTTTTGTGTTTCCTGTCTTTCTGTTATCAGCTTAAGCAGCGCGTCCTCGTCCTTCTCTGCCTCTGCCTTGGCTATCATTCCGCCAAGAACATCCAGTTTTGCTTTAATCATTGCCTTCCTCCTGGTTTCAAGGCACTCGTCTATTATCAGCATCAGCTTTTCGGCGTAAACGGAATCTTCTTTATCCCGCTTTTCCGCTGATATTTCCGTGTACAGCCCGGAAAGCACCCTGCTCTCCTCTCCGCCTTCTATATATTCCATATCAAGTTTTCTCTGAACATCCGCTCCTCCTTCAAGTACCAGTTCCTCAATCCTTTTAAGGAGTTTTGCGTAAACCTTGTTATAAAAACCTTCGTATTCTATTCCGGCGTGCTCGCGCGCGTATTTAACATGTTTAAGAACTCCCTGCTCGTCCTCAATACCAAATGCCGACAGCGCGGCTTTCAGTATCGACCTCTCCGCGAGATTGGCCCCCCGCTCTTTTGACGCTCCTTTTTCCGGAGCCTCCTCAATGGCTTCCGCGCCCTTCCCTGAGAACCCGGCCAGATATCCTGCTACCGTATCCTCTTTAAGGGCAAGATGCATAGCCGCCTTTTTCACCGCGTCGGCACGGACCACAAAACTCTCAGCCTTTGCTATTACCGCGGCTATCTCTTTTAACGCGGTTTCCTTGTAATAAGCGCTGTTTATGTCGCCGGAAGCCTTAATACGCTCCAGCCTGAAATCTATGAATGGAACGGCGCTTTCGATGGATTTTACCATGGCGTCTTTTCCGTTTTTGCCGATAAACTCATCCGGGTCCTTCGCTCCTTTTATTATCAGCACCTTTGTCTCAACGCCCTCTCCAAACAGCGCGTCGCCTCCGCGCACGGCCCCGTTTAAACCCGCCTCATCAGAGTCATAAATTATAACAGCACTGTCCGCGTTTCTTTTTATAAGCCTTGCCTGGTCCTGTGTAAGAGCTGTCCCGAGCGTAGCCACCACATTTCTTACGCCTGCCTTGTAAAGAGCTATCGCGTCCGTATAACCTTCCACAACCGCGATATATCCCGCCCTGTATTTTTTTGCATTGTTGAGATTGTAAAGATTTCTTCCCTTTACATAAACAACAGTCTCTTTTGAATTTATGTACTTGGGAAGGGAATCGTCAAGCACCCTTCCTCCGAACGCAACCGGCTCTCCGTATATGTTAAAGATCGGAAACATGAACCTGTCCCTGAAAACATCCGTAAAACCCGGGCCCGTCCTTTTACACAACCCTGCCGCTTCTATTATTCCGTCATCCACGTTTTTTTCCTTTAACCTGCGGAAAAGCCCGTCTCCCGGCGGAGCGTAGCCCAGCATAAATTCATCAATTATTTCCTTCGACAGCCCGCGGCTCGCGGCGTATTCGGCGCCCCTTCCGCCTGACGCCAGCGTTTCCCTGAAATAATCAAGCGCGGCCTTGTTGGCCCCTATAATTTTGTCCTTGTCAGATTTTACTCCCGGAGCAACGGCGTAATCAAGCTCTATGCCGGTGCGTTTTGCCAGAAGCTGAACCGACTCTACAAATGTCATTCCCTCTATTTTCTGAACAAAAGAAAAGACATTTCCTCCTTCATGGCAGCCAAAACAGTGGAATATCTGTTTTGCCGGGCTTATCATAAATGACGGCGTCTTTTCCTGGTGAAAAGGGCAGAGTGCCTTGTAATTGGCGCCGGATTTTTTCACTGAAATATACCCGGAAATAATATCCACTATATCGCTCGCGGACTTAATCTCCTCTATTTTATCCTGTGATATCAATCCGCTCCGCCTTTCCCGCCGTTTTTAAGCGCGTTTAATACCGCGTCCTTAAGCCGGGAAGCGTCAAGCGCAGTGTATGCCGACAGGCCTCTTATTTTCCTTTTTCCTTTTTTCTGCCTGAGGGCCTTTTTTTCAATGTGCACTATTTCCATCCTTGTTTCAAGTTCCCGTCCGTTTCTTGTCCTGCCGTAAGCGTCAATAACAACAGCGCCTTTTGATACCGCGACAAGGGAAAGCCCCGTATCGTTTGTCAGGACAATATCCCCTTTTTGAGCAAGATTCATTATCCTGATATCAGCCGCCTGGTTCTCGTTTTCAACAAGGACAAGCTCTGCTCCCGCGTATTTTTCCGAAGGGGCATGAGCCATGCTTGTAACTACAATAACTCCGGCTTTACCTGCGGCTGCGGCCTCTATTGCCTCTTTTTTTGCCGGGAACGAGTCCCCGTCTATTATTACTCTCACACGCCCCCCTTTTCACCCTTGTGAATCCCGATGTCTCATAGATTTTAAGCTGTCCTTCGCTTTTTTCTATATCATCAAGAATAAGATTAATTCCGAGGGAATCGGAAGATATATGCCCGGCTATAACCGCGTTCATTCCGGCTGCCTGTATGGCTTTTTTGTGGTCATCCGAAAAATGCATTCCGACAAGCGTGTCTATTCCTGCAGCCGAAAGCCTCGCGTAAATCTCTTTTGAGCCCTCTGTGCCGCCCGTCATATCAACAAAAACCTTCTTTACCTTTCTCTCTTTCGCGCCCGTAAGAACCACAGGAGGTATTCCCCTTTCAGCCGAGATTCTGTATTCATCCTCCTGATACAGCATATCCATTATGTCCGAGACTGTTTCGGGTTTTTCACCGTCAAACCGCGACTGCAGGTATGTGGCGACTGCATTGTCCGAAATTGTATGCATGTTCATAAAAGGAATGTCCAGAAGCCTTGCCGCGTCATATGCCCTGTAATGGTTGGCTGCCATAATCTTTTCGCCGACTTCTTTCATCCTTTTTTCGGTCAGGTCCTGTCCCGCGGATATCGTTACGCCGTAAAGGCTGAATATATCGGCCTGCATATCCATGACATCATAAAACCGAGCGAAGGCCCTTCCCGAAGGATGATGCGCTATAATCCCGTCAATTTTTTTCCCTTTTTCCCCGAGCTTTTCCGCAAGCAGTATCTCAGAGGTGTCAATATCAATTCCCACAAGAACCGATTTAATATCCGCGCCGTTATCATATATTATTCTTGAATCAGCGTAAGGATTTGACAGTTTTTCGCTGTCATAAAACTTTTTTTCCTTTTCACTCATTGCGCTGTATCTCTTTTTTTCGCGCGCGAGCGCGGCCCTTACCTCTTTTTCGCCTCTCGGGTCGCGCCTGATTCCTGCTTCAACCGCCGCTTTGTAAATATCGGAAAGCTTCATTTATTTCACCTTCCTCTTTTTTTTACAGTTCCGCTCTTTTACAGAAATAAACCTGCTGCCTTTTATCCAGAACCGCCATTTTTTATCAAGCCCTGTCTTTATTCCTATCCTCGGGCCGCTTGCTGTCTTAAACCTCTTAACCGGCCCGGCTGCGGCATATATTTCGGAACCGGCAAGGCCCTTGCCGTTGTCTTTTCTGCCTATTCCAAGCGCCTCTGTCAGTTTCCCCGGCCCGTTTGAAACATTGTTTATGTCAAATGTCTTTCTGCGGGCCATCATTATATCTATGCCTGTTGACGGCTCAATCGCCCTGATTAAAACAGCGCCCGCTTCACCTTCAGGCTCTGTCACAATATTAAAAAGATAATGGCATCCATAACAGAAATATACATAAGCTTTTCCCGGACGGCCGAACATTAACGCGTTTCTGTCCGTCTTTTTTCTGAAAGCGTGGCTGCCCGGGTCGTCTTTTCCCCTGTAGGCTTCGGTCTCAACAATCATTCCGGCTGTCTTTTTTCCGCCTTTGTTTGTGACAAGATATTTTCCCAGAAGGCTTTTTGCCGTCTTAACAGTATTCTCTTTAAAAAAACCGTTTCCAAGCTTCCGCATTCCGCCATCGCTCTGTTTATGGAGTCTGTTAGAGACAAAAGGGCGGCTTTTAAAGACCCGCCCTTTTGAAAAATCCAAAACTATTTTCTCTTTATTTTTTTTCTCTTTTTGCTTGCTGCCCACATCTTCTGCTTGCGCCTTACAGACGGCGGCTCATAATACTCCCTCTTCTTCATCTCCTGAAGTATGCCAGCGTCCTGAACCTTTTTTTTAAAACGCTTCATCGCGTCATCAAGGCTCTCATTTTCCTTAATTAAAATCTCGGCCATTTATCAATCAACCTCCTGCCTATTTTGGAATTAAACACTTTTTTAATGTAAAATTGTAAGACAATGGTAAATTATACTAATTTTATTGACGTTTGTCAAGTTTTTGTCCTTTTTTATGC
>DSBP01000076.1 GCA_011049465.1 bacterium
AAGAAGTTCTGCGAGGGCATGATAGAGCGCAAATACAACATGAAGCTCCTGGCGAATTTCAGGTTTGATTATATCAATGAAACCATAGCGCCTCTTATGAAAAAGGCGGGTTTCAGGCTGCTTAAATTCGGGCTCGAGTCGGCAAACCAGGAGACCCTTGACAGGCTCTGCAAGGGCACAAAGGTTGAGGATATTGAAAAGGGGTGCAGGATAGCAAAAAAAGCCGGCATAGGGGTACACCTTACGATTATGGTGGGCTACCCGTGGGAGACAAGGGAAGACGCGATGAGGACCTATAATATGGCGAGGAGCCTGCTTGACAGGGGGCTGGCTGATATGCTGCAGGCAACTGTTGTCATCGCGTATCCGGGAACACCGCTTTATCAACAGGCTGTTGAAAACGACTGGCTGAGATTCAGGCCCGGAGAGTGGGAAAAATTTGACATGACAAGGTCGGTCTTTAAATTTCCGGACATGGAACCTGAGGATGTGATGAAGATATGCGATGACATATACAAGGCTTTTATGACTCCGAAATTTATGGTAAGGCAGGTTTTCGCCATAAGGTCCTTTGAGGATTTTGCGTTTCTTTTTAAGGCGGGCAAGGCAGTCATAGGGCACATTCTTGATTTCAAAAGGAAAAAGGATTAAATGAGAGAGCCGTTTATATCGGTAATAACGCCTGTTTACAACTCGTCTGCCGTCATAGGGCAATGCCTGAGCGCCATAGAGGCGCAGGGTTATCCTGAAGACAAGCTCGAGATTATTATGCCTGACGGCGGCTCAACGGATAATACCGCGGATATAATAAATTCCTTCGCGGGAAGGATGAATATCATAACCTGTGAAAACCCGCTGAAAACAGGAGAGGCCGGAAAAGCCGTTGGAATAGGGCTGGCAAAAGGGGAGATTATAGCGCTTGTAGACAGCGATAACATAATGCCGGAAAATTACATAAGGGATATGGCGGCGCCGTTTGAAACTGAGCCTGATATTATGGGGACAGAGCCGCTCTATTTCCGGTACAGGGAAGAGGACAAACCGCTTACAAAATATTTTGCCATGTCAGGCGTTAATGACCCGTTGTGCCTGTTTATAGGCAATTATGACAAGTACAGCCATATAACCGGCAGGTGGACTGGTTTTAAGCTGAAGACACAGGACAGGGGCGGGTATTTTGTCGTGGAGCTTGATGAAAAACAGATTCCCACGATAGGCGCCAACGGAACCTTCCTGAAGAGAGAGCACCTCTTAAAGGCAAATTACAGCCCGTATATGTTTGATATTGATGTGGTTTACGAGATACTGAAGACGGGCGTCACAAAATTTGCCAAGGTAAAGACCGGCATAATACACATATACTCCCCTTCGCTCTCCTCGTTTGTCAGAAAGCAGTCGAGGCGCATAGATGATTTTCTCCATTTTGAAAAGAACAGCGGCCGTACTTATCCCTGGGCCTCTTTTCCCGTGGGAGGGGTTGTTAAATTCAGCGTTTACTGCGTTACGCTGATACCGCTTTTCGCGCAGATGATTGCGGGCTTTATAAGGAAAAGAAGGTGGGAGTGGGTTTTTCACCCTGTGGTTTGCCTCGCGACGCTTTTTATATACGCGGCGGCGTTTATAAGGGCCAAGCTGACGAAAAAGACATCAATAAAGGACAGGACAGGGTGGAAGGGGTGAGGGCGGAACAAACTGAAAAGTTAAAATTGAAAACTTAAAGTTAAGCCGCGTGCCGGGTAAGCCAGAAGCGTTGACAAATAATTAAAATGTGATAGAATTTAAACATATAAATAACAAATCAGGAGGCAGTCATGAAGCTTAAATACCTTGCGGCGGTTTTGTTGATTTTCGGGCTTATTGCGGGATGCGCCAGCACCGGATCCCATTACGAATACGGCATGCAGTATTATGAGGCGGGAAGGCTTGATGAGGCCATTGAGCAGTTTCAGGCATCAATAGCCCAGTATCCGTCGGACCCTATTGTTCAAAAAGCGCTCGGTGATGTATTCGCGGACAAAGGGCTTCTTCTCGAGGCCATAACCCAGTGGGAGGTGGCGCTTCGCTTAAGGCCCGCTTACCCTGAGGTTCAGGGAAAGCTTGAGGCAGCTTACCTTGCTCTCGGCAGGGAAGAGATGGACAGAGGCAGAATAGACGACGCGATGGAACTGTGGAGAAGGGCAATAAGGCTGAACCCGGGAAATGTTGAGGCGCACAGGCGCCTGGGAATAGCTTATGCCAATAAAGGGGATAACAAAGCCGCGATACCAGAGCTTGAATTTGTGGTCGAGAAGGCGCCTACTGACGAGCTTTCATACAGGCGGCTTGGAATGGCATATTTTGCCACGGGCAACCTTGAGGCTGCGGCCCGCGCTTTTGAGGCGTTTGTGAGGATTAAGCCTACAGATGCCATGGGGTACAATAATCTGGGAAGCGTATATATAAAGATGAAGAAATTTGATGATGCTGTTCATGTCCTGAAGCAGGCGGTAAAGCTGGAACCGGCAGAAGCTGCCATCTATAACAATCTCGGGAACGCCTATTTTAATAAAGGCGATTATAAGGAAGCAAGGGCACAATGGGCAAAGGTCCTGGAGCTGAAGCCGATGGACAAGACGGCAAGAGAAAACCTGAAAGTTCTTGAGACCATGGGGGAGTAAGACAACGGCCCCTTAACCGCTGAATATTGCGGTATGTTGAGCTCAAAGATACCGGAGAGAATTCCGTGAAAAAGATGTTTGTGATGTTTTTGAAGGTGGTTGTAATTGTCTTTACTGTTGCTGCTTTTTATTCCGTTCTGAAACTCGATAAGAGCTGGTGGCTGGCCGTTTTATTCGCTTTTAATTTTCCCATTGCCGCCTCATATTTTGTATTTGGCGCCGGCGCGAGCGCCGTATTCCTTGCGGCAGCCATGGCCGCGGGAATTATTGTGATTATGAAGTCTCTCGCTGCGCACACGGGCCTCCTGCCTGTACTATTTGAAATGGCGGGTTTTGTAATAGTGTTTATTATGATAAAGAAAGCGGCGGATATAAACCATTATTTCATATTCTCGGTAAAGGATGAGATGATGTCCATGGAGGGGGGGTATACCGCGAATCTGGTTGAGAAAGAAAATCTTATCAACGCCGTAAAGAGCAACAGGGCAAAACTCGAAAAATACAGGATGCTGGGAGAGGTTTATGAGGGGCTTGACAGCCATAATACTTTCAGCAGCAAAATACGGTATGTTTTAAGGAATGTCATATCTATTTTTCACCAAGAGAGGACAATATCTCTTTTAATAGCGAGGGACGGGCGCTTTATTAAAGTGGAGGCTGACAAGGATGATGATATTCTAAGCGGCGAAAAGGACCAGGAAGGGCTTGACCTTCGTGGTTTTGACGAATGGGTCATGAAAAACCGCAAGTCAATTCTAATCAGCGATATGCATAAAGAGGTGAGGTTCAAGGGGGAAGAGGGGGAAAAAAACAGGTCCGTGATATGCGTTCCGGTTGTTGTGGCGGGGGAAACCGCCGGTGTCTTGCGCGTTTCATCCGAGAAACCGGGGGTCTTTGACAGGGAGGATTTAAGATTTCTTGACCTGATAGCTGAAATTACGGCAAAAGTCATAAGCGGGGAGACCGCGAATGCCCAATAAAAAAATGGTGCTGGTTTTTTCTTTTTTTATCATGGCGGCAGGGGCGGCGCTCTCGTTTTTTCTGCCGGAAAAGAATCATTACCACATTCCCTTTCACCTTTTTATTTTTGCCGCTGTTATGCTATCTTTTGTGCTGGCCGCGAAAGACGTAATGATAATCATGCTTCTTGCCTGCGGGGTTGTGTGGGGCATGGGCTTTGGAGGCATCCTGGCAAAAACAAGCCAGCTTATGGCGGAGACAGGCGTGATTATAGCCGTCATAGCAATGCTTGTGTTGTATGACGCGGACTTTAAAACGGAGAAAAACAGCCTTGACAGCGTGATTTCGTATAAGAAAAAAGAGATGGAAGCGCTGGAAGAAGAACTGAAAAAACTGTCAAAGGAAAACCACGATATTCTTGAGGAAATCAAGAACAAAAAAAAGATTTTTGTGTCATAGGAGAAGGGCGTGGCCAAAGGGACACTCTATATTACGGCAACCCCCATAGGAAACCTCAAGGATATAACACTCAGGGCTCTTGAAAAAATGAAGGAGGCCCGGCTCATCATAGCGGAGGATACACGGGTAACCGCGGTTCTTTTAAATCATTACGGGATAAAGACAAAGACAGTATCTTTTCATAAGTTTAATGAGGCCGGGCGGATTCCGCGGGTTGTGGAAGTCATGGAAAACGGCGGGGATGTTTGCATGGTATCGGACGCGGGATCACCCATGATATCGGACCCGGGCTACGGGCTGGTAAGGGAGTGCGCGGCGCGCGGCATTAAATGCGAGGTGCTGCCGGGAGCTTCTTCTGTGATAGCGGCCATAACGCTCTCGGGGTTTAACCCGGAAAAGTTTTTGTTTGCGGGTTTTATACCCAAAAAAGAGGCGGAGAGAGGGCGTTTTTTTGAGGGGTTAAGGGGGCGTGAATATCCGGTTGTTCTTTTTGAGTCGCCCAAAAGGGTTAAACGCGCGCTTCTTGAGATTGAAGAGGCCTTTAAAGGCGTGAAGGCCTCGGTGATTAAAGAAATAACAAAAATACATGAAACCGTTTATACGGGCAGCCCCGGGAAGATTGCCTCTGAAATACCGGAGAGCTCGTTTAAGGGAGAGTTCGTAATAGTCCTGGGGCCGCAGGAACCTGAGGCGCCGGAAGCCGGTGCGGTCAGGTCGAGAATAGATGGGCTGAAAAAAGCGGGCGTAAAGACCGGCGAAGCTGTCAGGCTTGCGGCAGCTGAGTTTAAGATAGGCAGAAACGAAGCGTATAAAATCGCGCACGAAAAGGAGGAGGAATAATGGAGGCGATGAAGCTGAAAGTGGCTGCAGCGAGCAACCCCAAGTCTGTAGCGGGTTCAATAGCGAGCAATACCAGGGAAGACAAGCAGGTGGAGATTGTGGTCATGGGGCCGCAGGCTGTTAACCAGGCGATGAAAGCCATCGCAATCGCAAGGGAATATCTTAAGGGAGATAATGTGGATATTGTATGCAGGCCGGAGTTTATGCACCTGGAGCTTGAGGGGGAGCAGAAAAGCGCCATGAAAATAGTAATTATTCCGGACAGCAGGGCTCAATAGAGGGATGTAAACACCAGAAAACGAGGAGAGGTGAAGATATGGCGGGAAAATACGGATATGTGGATAAAAAAGGGGTGTTTCTGATAAAACAGGAGTTTGACGCGGCGTATTCATTTTATGACGGAGCAGCAAGGGTTAAAACCGGCGGGAAATACGGTTTTATAAATAAAAAAGGGGAATACATAATACGCCCGGTTTATGATTCGGCTTATGATTTCATACCGGGGCTTGGAATGGCTGTTGTTGAAACAAAAGATGCCCGGCGGAGCGAGTATATTGATAAGAAGGGCAAGCTTGTTAAAAAACCGGGATTTAAGGAGTCAATAATATTTCCGTGCGGGCTCACAGCGGTGAAAGTTGGCGAAAAGTGGGGTTACGCGAATAAGTGTACTGATATCGTAATAATCCCGGAATTTGACAAGGCAATGGCCTTTTCAGAGGGGCTGGCAGCTGTCAGAATCATGGGAAAATGGGGTTATGTTGACAGAAAAGGACGCGTTATAATAAGAATGTCTTTTGACGCAGCGCTTAGTTTCAGCGAAGGGCTGGCAGGGGTAAAAGAGGGAATCAAGTGGGGGTTTGTTGATAAAAAAGGGGAAACTGTCATTGCGCCGAAGTTTTCCTGCGTGAAGGGGTTTAAAGAAGGGTTGGCAGCCGTTGAAATGAATGATAAGTGGGGGTTTATAGACAAGAAAGGCAGGTTTGTCATAAAAAATATCTTTGCTGAAGCTGATTCCTTTGGTTCGGGCCTGGCGCCAGTAAAGGCGTGAATATGGCGGAATTCGCCGGCTGGCGCACCCAAAAATCGCATTAGGCGGCAGAAACAGCGATTTTTGTGGTTTTTGTTTGGGTCAAAATTACAAAACAACAAAAATCAACTCAAAATCGGTTTGATAAGAAATAATATTTTGTGATTCTT
>DSBP01000187.1 GCA_011049465.1 bacterium
GGCATAAGATGAATACCATGAATAATAGAGTTTTAAAAGGTATGCCATGTAATCCTCATAAGCGTCAACAGCCTGCATCACGGCTATCTCCTGCTCATATCCTGCTATGTCAATAAGAATCCTGTCAACAAAACCAAACCCATTTCGTATGACAGGAAGCGAGGCGGAAATTCCGGCTGCTGATGCCTGCGCGCCGGCTGCGGCGCTTTCATTATGGCTGTAATAAGCGCTTAAGCGCGCTGAACCGATGCGCGGAAATAATTTTGACAACGAAACCGAAAGGGACCTGTTTTCCCTGTCCTGCCCGGGCAGGTTAAAGGCGTAATTTCCCCTTACTGACGCCAGTATATCGGCCGGAGGCTCCAATAACCCCCTGATATACTTTGCCTTCATTTCATCCGCCAAAAGAAGCTCAAACCTGATGTCATTTTCAGAAGCAATCCTGATAAACTTTTCCGCATCAAGCGTTTCCGCTGAAACAGGGTAAACATATAAAATCAGGGTAAAAACCGCCATAGCCGCTTTTTTCAGCACAGCTTGCCTCCATGAAATTTTTCCGCGATATAATGCCTTGCATCCCTCGTAAATCCGTAAACACACGGCACGAGAATGAGCGTTATTATTGTCCCGAATATAAGCCCCCAGCCCATCGCGAGCATCATCTCCGCGAGCATAGAGTCAAAACCCGCGACGCCGTACGCCGTGGGAAAGAGGGCCGCGACTGTTGTGACGGTTGTAAGAGTTACCGCCTGAAGCCTTGTCTTTGCTATATTGGCTATCTGCTTATCCGACATCTCCCTGTGGTGGCAGCGGTCATACTCCCTGTCAAGCTTTACAAGCATGAGTATTGAGTTATTAACCACAACTCCAAGCAGGCCTATTACTCCTATTACCGAGAAAAATCCGTATACAGCCATGCCGTGCGCCAGAAAAGCGAATACCACACCTACTACCCCAAAAGGTATGGTGAACATTATTATGAGCGGCTTTGAGAAGGAGCCGAACAACACAGTAAGCACTATATAAATGAGTGTAATTGTAATGAGTATCGCTGTCCTGAAATTGGCTCCTGACTCCCTGCTCTCCCTGACCTCTCCGTCAAAACCAATCGCAACCGTAGGGTATTTTTCCTTAACAACGGGAAAAACCGTCTCCTCCAGTTCTTTTGCTATGTCAAGAGGGGTTCTTCCTGCGCCCGGCTTTATTCCCGAGTATACATTTGTTGTCCTTCTGAAATCCTCCCTCTCTATCTGCGCGGGCGTATCTGTCTTTTCCACGCTGACTATGCTTTTAAGCGGGACAAGGTAGTTGCCTCTGTTTTCAACAGGCATATTAAGTATGGCTTCTATGCCCTGTTTTTCGTCCGGAGGCGTCGTAACCCGCACCCGTATTGTCTCTGTCTCTCCTTTTATCTCGTATAATATGGCGCCGTCAACAGCTGCCCTGATTGTCCTCCTGACATTATCAGCCGACACGCCGAGCCTTGCCGCCTTATCCCTGTCAATTCTCAGCTTATACTCGGGATTCATGACCGGCCTGTCAATTTCAATACTATCAAGCGGCCCCATCTCCCGCATCATGGAGAGAAGCAGCTCACACGCGCCGTTTCTTGCCGCGTCATTATTGTCCCTCACAAGAAGGACAATGGGCGTGCCGCTGTCCTGCCCGAACCACGAGCGCGAGAAATTCAGCCTTGTAAAACTTTTCCTGTACGGCTCAAACCCCTCTTCCCATTCTTCAATAAGCCGGTTAAGGGATTTTTTTCTTTTTTCCCTCGGCACAATCTCAATACGCATGCTGAACTTGTGCTCTTCAGCGGCGCGCCACCTGCTGCGCGCTATCTCCGTCCTTACGCCTATCAGTTCATTACCGAGATATTTAAGAAGAACATCCTCAAGCGGCCGGGTGAGCCTTGCCGTCTCAGCGCTCAATGTCCCGGGCTTCGCCTCGCCTATAAGGGTAATTGTCCTTGTCTCCTCATTCGGAAACATTACAAACTTCATTTTAAAGGCAAGTATTGAGAATGCTCCGATAAACAACACCAATGCCGCGGCAAATACAATATATTTTTTATTCAGCGCTTTTTCAAGAAACCTGCCGTAACTCTCCTCAACGCCTAAAAACCAGTGTCTCGCCCGCTCTTCTGTCTCCTTTTTCTTCGGTTTTTTTCCTTTTTTCCCAAAAACCGCCGCAAGTGAAACCATCCACTTTGGCGCGTGCATGTTCATGTGCCCCGGAAGAATAAAAAGAGACTGTATAAAACTCGCGCTTAGCATCATAAATACTATCGGCGGAAGAAAAGCCAACATTTTACCGAACCTTCCTTCAAACATAAAAAACGGTATGAAGGCTATGCACGTTGTAAGCACTCCGGCCAAGACAGGCTGTATTACATAGGCGGTTCCCTTAACAGCAGCCGCGTGAAATTCGGTTCCCTGCGCCCTTGACCTTGATATATTTTCAGCCACAATTATCGCGTTGTCAACTATCATTCCCATTACAATTATTACGGCAGCCAGCGTTATGTTATTTATTGTATACCCCATCATGTATGCCACAACCACGGTAAAAGCAAAAGTAAAAGGTATGCCTATGGCCACCCAGAATGCCGTCCGCCTGTTTAAGACAAAAAGAAGGGATATAAGTATGAGAATTATCCCGATGGCGCCGTTGGAAAATATTATGGCAAGCCTGTTTCTGACATCATAAGAATTGTCATTAAGGGCAATTATCTCTATCCCCGTATCTTTAAGCGTCGCCGCGCTGAAGTCCTTCACAATCCTGTTAACCGCGTCCGTTGAATCAAGAATTCCCGCGGTGGCGTTCTTAACCACAGTGAGAATCACACCCTCTCTTCCGTTTATCTTTTGTATGGTCTTTTCGCGCCTGAACGTCTCCCTTATATCCGCCACTTTGTCGATTCCTGTTTTCTGCCCCTCAAACCCGGCCTGGACAATAACTTTCCGTATCTTCTCCGCTGAATCAAGTTCTGAATCAAGAGTTACCCTTGATTCAAGCGGGTCCTCAAGGCTTCCGGCAGGCATTCTGACATTAGCGGTCGATACCTCGCTCATTATTTTCGAGAGCGGGATGTTATAATACCTGAGCTTGTCCGGAAAAGCCTCAATGTTTATCTCCGGCGCCCTGTAAAATCCGCGGCTTACGCTGTTTATTTCCCTCAGGTTCAGGATTCTATCTTCCAAAAGAAGCGCGTATTTCTGCAGTTCGCGTCTTGTTTCGTCATTCAGAAGGTGAATGTCTTTATAAAACAGTCCTATGGTAATAATCGACCTCATGGATGCCTTAAATTCCCTTACGTGCGGCGGATCAAGCACCTCGGACGGAAGCCTCGCGTCATTTACCGCTGAGCGTATTTCGTTTATGACCGTCTCCCTTTCAGCATCGGGAAGGAGCTCCACACGTATGCTTGATGAGCCTGAAGCTGAAGTTGAGTTTACTTTACCGATGCCGTCTATTCCCTTTATCCTGTCCTCTATCTCCCTTGTAACAAAATACTCGACCTCTTCGGGAGACGCCCCTGAAAAAGTGGTGCTTATACGGACAAAATCCATTACAATGTTGGGCATATCCTCTTTTTTAAGCTGCCCCACAAAAAGCAGCGCGCCTGCGAGAATGCCGAAAAATATGAGGTTGGCAAGTATTTTTCTTTCCGTAAAATAGGCTATAAGCTTTTCTGCCACTATATAAAGCCCTCATTTCCGTTAAATTGGGATATCTTAAGGATTATACTATAAAAAACCTTTTATTTATAAGCAAAAATTAGACGCTTGCGGAATATTGCCAGTTCCATTCACAATCATTCTTTTTTCAGGCGTATAAATAAAAAAAGCGGACGCAAACCGCCCGCTTTTTTTATTACTGGCTTCGGATTATTCAATTATCTCTATTACTTCTCCGGTGCCTTCCTGATTTTTGTCCTTTTTGTCCTTCTTTTCTTTCTTTTCCTTCTTCACTTTTTCGGTTGGTGTAGGAGTTGGGTCTTTATACTCAATAACCTCAACTTCATCGTCAATTCCTGCCATTACCTTTTTCACGGACGCAATAGAAAAAACAAACAACAAACTCAATAAAACAACAATAATTCTTTTCATGTTTTCCTCCTTTTTTAGCCATACAAATTTTTAAAATATTATACTCAAAAAACACTTTTTGTAAATACCTTATATGTTAAATATAACTCCCATGGAAATAAAAAGCCCTGACAGGTCTATTTTTATTTTTTTCGTTGTTCCGGGTATTGTCACATCAGCAGTGCAGAACCTGTAACCCGCTTTCACCCCAAAACCATCCATATGCGCGCCTACAATAATAACGGTCTCAGGCGCAACAGCGTCAAACTCACCTTCAGGCAGCTTTGCCCTGCCGAATATTGTGCCCATGCTCCTCATCCCAAGCCTCAGGTCAAATACGGCCATATCCTCATTTGCGTATCCCTTGTCTTCTGAATACGGTATCATCCGTATGACCGCCCCGTAAGAATACGCGGGCAGATAAATCTCACTGCCTGACTTTAATTCAACCGGAAAACTCCAGAGCTCAAAATTGACATATCCTCCCGCTCCGAACCAGTCAAAAGGCCTCAGCAGCAAGCCCCACGACATTCCAAGCGACATTCCCATCCTGTCAAACTCATACTTGTTTTTTATTTCATCCCCAAGCCACGCGTTTTCAATATACCCGAAATCCAAATCAAGCATAATATAATTTGGTTTGCTCCTCTTTAAATAATTTATCTTTTTTGTATCCTCCCCCTTTTCAACAACCTTGTAAGGAACGGATTCTATTACAACCTCTTTTGCTTTTGCCGCGCCCGAAACTGCGGATTCCTGTTTTTCCTGCCCTTCGGCTTTTATTTCCTCGCCTGTCTGCGCGTTAAACGCCTTTTTAATCTTCGAAAAGGGGATTGTTTCCGCGCTGCCCTTCTCGTTTTTTATGTAAATCCCGTCACTGTCCCTGCCCAAAAACCCGCCGGTTATCACGCTGCCGTCTTTCATTATTATGTTTATCTGCGAGGCTGCTGCCGTTAATACAAAAACCGCCAATATTGCCAGTATCAAACATGTTTTTTTCACAGCGCTCACCTCGTCGCCGGCTTTATTGACGCAAGCCGTTTTTCCCATAAAATTTTGGACGCACCTTCGGGAACCTTTGTATTCAGCACCAGAATATCAATTTTTTTCCCGGATAATGCCGCTGCCTTAAGCGCGGCCGCGCATTCTTCAATTTTCTCAATTTTTCTTGAATTTATTTCCAGTATGATATCCGAAACCTCAATCCCGGCCTTTTGCGCGGGTCCGCCGTCAAATACTGAGGCGATATATATCCCGCTCCTTCCCGAGTATTCCGCCTGTTCCTTGTTAACTTCAGCGAAGGAAAAACCGAATGAACCCGCGAGTGAAACGCCGTTAATTCTCATCATTGACCGCACCGCGTCAGCGGCCCTCTGCGGCGTGACAGCGTTCCCGCAGTTAATAACCGTGGACTTTGATTCCTCAAACAGATAGACAGACTCGCCCATTATCTGAATGTCTTTTATCTCCCTGAAACTGACGCTTACATTTATGCTCTTATCAACGGCTATATTGCTTGTCTGGTAAGACCCGCTGTAAACCGGTATATAGTTCCAGCCAATAAAAAACCCTCCGTAACTGGGCGTATAATCGGTCGTTGAGTAAATCTCCTGCCATTTCATATTTATTAACATTATATATTTATCCACATCAACCCCGCTTATTTTCTGTCCGTTGGCAAACCCGCCTGCTGAAAGTGTTTTGAGTATTGATACCGCCTCATCCTGCTGGTAATAATACTCCGGCACATACCATTTTACGCCTGCCGGCTGAGGCCACGGGTTTCTCATTATTGTCATCGCGCACCCGCCGAGAAATAAAACAATAAAAAACAGAATAAGGGATTTTGTTTTTTTCATAGCCTTCCCAACCTTTCTTCCGGTTTTTAACTGCTTCCTGAAATAC
>DSBP01000229.1 GCA_011049465.1 bacterium
GTTTTCATCGGCCCCAACGCCTCGTTCGCGAATGACATGTATCCCAGGTCGAAAAAAAGGCCGCCGCGTTTTTTGAGGACAATAATAAGGAAGAGCGCTTCAATCGGCGCCAACGCCACCATACTGCCGGGCCTTGAGATAGGGACAGGCGCGCTTGTGGGCGCGGGCGCTGTCGTTACCATGAGTGTACCGCCTTTTGCTGTGGTGGCGGGAAATCCGGCGCGGATAATCAGATACATTGGAAGCGCCGGCCGCGCCAAAAAACAGGCGGTTTCAGCGCCCAAAACAAGGGACAGGTATCTTTATGCCCTTAAAAAAGCGGCTGATATGAGGGGAAGCCTCTCTGTTGCCGAGTTCGCGAAAGAACTGCCCTTTATTCCGAAAAGATACTTTGTCGTATATGACGTGCCTTCCGAGAAGATACGCGGCCAGCACGCCCACAAAAAGTGCGGACAGTTTCTGGTATGCGTAAAGGGGTCTGTCCGGGCGGCTGTTGATGATGGAAAAATCCGGAAGGAGTATGTGCTGGACAGGCCCGACCTCGGTCTTTACATACCGCCGATGGCGTGGGCTTCGCAGTACAATTACAGCGGGGACGCCGTGCTTCTTGTGTTCGCGTCGAGGCCCTATGAGGAAGATGATTACATAAGGGATTATGGGGTGTGGCGCCGCGCCCTGCGGGTAAGGGTAAAAAAAAGGTAAATGGCGCGTTTTTTGGACGGGGATAAACTGCTGCAAAAAATATTGCAAAAAAAAGAGGCGCGGTTTATAATAGTTGGCGGTTTTAACACGGTGCTCACATACATTATTTATGTTGCCCTGATATACTGCGGGATACACCACCTTGTTTCCATGGCTGTGGTGTATGTCATCGGGATTGTGAACGGATATATATGGAACAGGGTTTTTACATTTAAAAGCAGGGAAAAACCCGCGGGAGAGTTCGTGAGGTACGCGGCAGTATATGTCGCGGTTTTTTTTATAGGGCTGGCCGCCCTTTACCTGATGGTTGACCGCGCGGGCATGAACCCGTATGCGGCGGGTGCTGTTAATGTGGCTGTTATTACGGTAATAAGCTGGCTGGGCCACAGGTATTATACTTTTAAAGCGAGCAGCACGGAATAAAGGAGGAATTAATTGGTTTACAGGTTAGGCTCTTATTTGTTTTTCTTATATGCGGCAGCCGCGTTCGCTGTGTGCCAGCGCAATTTTTTCGTTTATATATCGGAGATGCCGCGCTATTCACTCGTAATAACCGCTGTCTTTTTTATAATCTCCATTATAATGATTCTTATCGGCCTGTGCCGGCCCAACCTTTTTTACGCGCTGGCTGTTATTCCTGCCGTAACCGGGGTGTATTTCTTCTATCTCGCGCCGCTTAAAATGGCCTATTATGTATTCTTCGGGATAATGCTTTTGTTTTTATACGGCGGCTTTATATATGACTCCATGAAGACGGCGGAGGCCCCGCCGGCCGGCAGGGGTTCTGTTTATAAATGGGTCTTTTCCGGCCTTTTAATATCCTCAGCTGGAATGGCAGCGGCAATACTTTATGTCAATTACGCGGATCCTGAGATACTCTGGTTTTTTCCCTTTAGAATTGACGGATATAAAGGGAATATGAACTGGTATGACGGCATAAACTATGAGGTTTTCAGGGAGTTTTCCGGGCTCCTGATAACCATTTTATACCTGGGTGCTGTTATTTTTTTCGCGCGGCTTGTGGCTTCAGGAAAGGTGAGAGGGGTGGCAGCCATAATAGCGGGACTTGTGGCAGCGGCGTTTCTCGGGAAAATAGCCTTCAGCCTGATGACCACCATGGGAATAGGCCACATGGAAGCCAAAATAAAAGGGCCGCTGATGTCCACGTATTATTACTGGGCGGCAAGGTCGCCGGATATAGGCGAGTTTATAGCGAACTACGCGTCCAAGTACCAGTCGTATCACAACGCGGCGCATTTAAAGGGGCACCCGCCGATGCAGGTTGTCTTTTACTGGCTCATAATAACCCATGTATCAAAGAGCCCGCTTGCGGCCTCTCTTATTTACGGTTTCATAACAGCTCTTGGAGTCATACCCTTTTTCTTTCTGACGCGCCACCTGACAGGAAGCCTCAAAGCGGGCTTTTTCGCTGCGTTGCTTTACGCGCTCACGCCCAACAGCCTGATTATGTCCGTAGCGGGGACAGAGGGAATGATAACGTTTCTTACCGTGCTGTTTCTGGCGATGGCCGTTATAGGCGCGTCAAAGAACAGCGTATGGCTGCTTCTTTTTGCGGGCCTTTGTTTCGGGCTCAATACATATTTTCATTTCGGCATATGGCCCCTTCTGATGTTTGTTTTTCTTATGATAATGAAGTGGGAGGTCTTTGCGTCAGGCACGGGCCGGGTTTCCGAGCTCCTGAAATGGGCGGGAAAAGTATTTGTTGTGCTGGCAGGCGTTGCCGCGGCCCATTTAATAATCTGGATGGCCTTTAAGGGCACATTTGATTATGTTGAGTCCTTTAATAAGGCAAAGGAGCTGTCTGTGGGTTTTATGCTGACAAGGCCGTATGAAATCTGGTCCTGGGCAAATTTCTTCCACTGGGCACAGTACATTACACCGCCGGTGCTGGCTCTTTTTGTCTTCAGGTTCTTCAGAATCCCGCGCATAACGCCTGAAGCCGCGAGATTCGCCATAATGGCCCTCGCTATGGTCTTTGTCCAGTTTACAGCCTCGCTCGGAAGGGCCGAAACGCACAGGATGTATATGTACCTCATTGCTTTTGTGGTGCCTGTAGCGGCAATGGCGCTGTTGAGGCCGGCTGAAAATAACGAAGGGTACAGCCTTGGGAAAGAGGCTGTGTCTGTTGCGGCGATGACAGCGGCCTATTCTGTGCTGCTGCAGGTTTTTGTGGCCGATTTATTATGACAAAAAAGGAGAGCAATAAAGTGGGCAAAAAGAAGATGACGGATGCAGTCAGCGTTCCTGCGCAGGGCAGCGCGGTTAATCCGGGACTTGACAGGCGCTTCACGCTGGATTTTGTCTCGTTTGTGTTTGCCGTGGCGTTTGTAATCGCGCTGTGCGCTGCAGTGAATTCAATGAATCTCTTTCCCGATGCAAACAAATACGCAAATCTGAATTCGTGGGACTCAATAAACCCCGAGCCGATGGAGAGGCTCCTGTATATTCTTGTTATAATTGTTTTTCCGCTGTTATTTCTTGTCTTGAGAAGGGTGACTGAAGGATTCGCCGCGCCGCAGGAAAGGCTCAATTACGGGATCTTCTCGAGGATTCTCGGTTTCTTGGGCGCTGCCGGCCTTATTTGGGCGGTAACAGCGGCCTTTTCAATTGAGTTCAGGGATTCTGTGCCGCCATATAAATACATAAACAATATGCTGTATGAGACAAATATGGCGGCCCAGTTTTTTCTAACTGTCATCGCGGCCTTTTTGCTGGTTGTGTCAGCCGCGCGCCCTGTGAAAGCGTTTTTCGCGAAGCTCAGGGCGGAGAGGGCCATTATAGCCCCGGAACTGCTGCTTCTCTTTATAGTCATAATAGTCTCTTTTGACGGGCTTCCGAAAGTAAGGGATAATTTCCATTTTGAGGCCGTCTTTTATTCCGTATCGCAGATTTATAACGGGAAGACGGCCCTTGTGGATTTTACAACACAGTACGGCCTCTATGCCCATTTTCTTGAGCCCGTATTCAGGATGCTCGGCGGCCTGACAGTCTGGAAATTTCAGTTGGTTATGGGCGTAATGATTGCGTTATCCTGGATTGCGCTCTATTTCTTTATGAAGGGTGTGATAAAGAACCGCATTCTTCTTTTTATCGGGTTCACAGCCGCGCTTTTTTACGCGTATGTCAATTTCTACAATGATTACAGGTTCAGGGAATATTACCAGTACTTTCCCATCAGGTCGTTTTTTCCGATGATCTGGCTTCTGCTTGCCGCGGCCTATATTAAAACCCGCTCGCGGGTTCTTTATTATATAGTGCCTGTTTTTCTCTCTGCTGCTGTTTTATGGAACCCGGATACGGGTATTATGGCGTTGCTCTCCTGGGCCGCGCTTCTTCTTTTTATGGAGGCAAGGTCGGTTTGGGCATCAGGACTTCCTGCTGCCAAACTTCCGCGGAAAGCAGCCTTTCATTTACTGAACATCGCCGAGATATTCGCGGCATGCCTTGTCCTGTTCGCGCTTATTATGTATTTCAGGAGCGGCGCTTTTCCGGATTACACTGAGCTCACCCGATACCAGCGCATCTATTACCAGATGGGTTTTGGATTGATGCCGATGCCTGCCGTGCATCCGTGGTATCTTTATGTGGCTGCACTTGCGGCCGGGATAGCGTTATCACTCGGCGGTTTTTTCGCCGCGGCACGGGAAAGCAGGGAAGAAAAACGGGGTGAGGCGGTGTTTTTGCTTGCGGTATTCGGGACACTCACATTTGCCTACTACCAGGGCAGGAGCCATGACTGGGCAATGGTGCCTATCTTATATGTGCCGCTGGTACTCGGGACACTGTTTATTGACGCTTTTCTTGACGGGATTAAGAAGCGCGGCGGGTTGAAGAATATTAACGCGGGCATCGCGTGTATGATTTTGGTTATACTTTTTGGCATGACTGCGCCGCTTGAGAGGGCCTATGTAAAGGCAAAGAATTTTAAATTGGGCGCGTTTCTCAACAAGTTTGACACGGAACATAACAAGAACGAGTTCGCCTATTTGAAACCCTTTTTTAAGCCGGGCGAAGAGGTATTTGTAATATCCGCGGGCAAACAGTCGATTATTTACGCGGCAACAGGAGCCGTGAACCCGGTTAATGTTCCCGGACAGGCTGAGATATCGCTTGTAAGCGATATTCACAGGGTCAGGGATTATCTGCTGGAAGAGGGCGTGGGCAGGAGGCTTATATGGGACCGCTCTGACGGCGGGGTCTATGTGAACCATTTTGACCTGGCGTTTTGGAAGACGTATCAGCTGGAAGCGGTCTTTCCGGATTCCCAGGTTGAAATATACAGGCAATACGGCGAAATTGCCGCGAAAGAGCCGCTGTTTACGGCAAAGCCGTATCTGTTCCAGGCAAAGCGCAATGCCGGCGCTGTCTTTACTTATATAGATAAAGAGGGCGTTTTCGCAAGGAATTTTCATTTTGATTCGGGCGCGGTTGTAAGGCTTGGCGCGGAGTTTTGCGTTGAAATACTGCTTAAGCCGCATGCGAGCGAGCGCCGCGGCGCGGAAATAGCCGGCAATCTCAGTAAAAACAGGGGAATAAGGCTCGTATCATCCGAGACAAAACCGCATATTTACCATCTCGCCGTCGGGACAGGTGCCGGGATAAGGAATTCGGCCGGATTTTTTCTTGAGCCGGGCAGGTGGTCGTATTTGGCGGTAAGTTACTCCGGTTCCGGGTTTACAATATTTGTTAATGGCGAAAAAAAGGACAGCTTGAGTGCTGTGCCGGCTGAGAGCGCGGAGCCCTTTAAAATACAGAACAAGTGGTACGGGTTCAGGGGCGAAATTGAGGAGATGCTTATCTCGGGCAGGCCTGCCGCAGGAAGTGAGATAGAGGAAAGGTATGAAAAAACATGGACAAAAGCAGGGGAGTTTGGTATTATTAAGAGATAACAAGAAGGGATTAATACTAATCATTCAGGAGGTTTTATAATGGCAAAGAAAAAAAAGAAATCGGTTAAAAAAGCTGCGGCGTTTAAGAAAGCAAAAGCTGTTGCTGCAAGCGTAAAGGCAAAGGTTGAGAGCCTGCCTGCGCCCGCAAAACCCAAAAGCAATAAAATTCCCCTTATTATACTTACGATTGTTGTCTTTTTGCTTGTAGGCGCCCAGATAGTATTTGTCATAAACAAGCAGGTTCAGGCGAATAAAAAGCCGGTCTTGGTTAACAGCTGGAAGGTTCAATACGGCATACAGGCGGGAATGCCCGTGTCGGGAA
>DSBP01000103.1 GCA_011049465.1 bacterium
CTTATGGTCTTTTCAAGCTCCGCATTCGCGCTTAAGGTCGGCTTTGTTGACATTGAAAGAGTTTTTTCGCAGTATTCCGGGACCAAAGCGGCCCAGGAAAAACTGATGAAAAAGAAAGACGAAATGGAAAAGAAGATAGAGGACGAGAAAAAGAAACTTCTTGCGCAGAAAGAGGATCTCGATAAAAAGTCAGGAGTGCTTGACAGGAGCAATCTTCAGAGGCAGCAGGAAGATCTTCAGAAGAAAGTCGTGAGTCTGTCCAAAGACGCGGAAGAAAAGGCAAGACAGCTTATGAGGGAAGAACAGGAAGCTACGGGGCAGATAATAGAGCATATAAGGGCGGTTGTTCAGCAGGTAGCTAAAGAAAAAAAATACGATTATGTGTTTGAAAAAAATCTGATACTCTTTGGCGGAGATGACCTGACATTTGACGTAATAACAAAAATGAACAAGTGATATCCGCGGATGAAGATTTCCGTAAAAGAACTTGCAGAGAAAATTAACGGTACTGTTATAGGAGAGCCGGAAACTGTTGTTTCCGGCATTTCCGACCTTGCGCACGCGTCAGAAAATGACGTGAGTTTTATTCTTGGCGAAAAGTATCTTGAGTCCGCGAAGAATTCAAAAGCTCCCGTTATAATATCTGATTTTCTTGAAAAATTTGAAAACAAAATTTTAATCAGGGTTGAAAATGCCAAAAAGGCCTATATAGAGGTCTTGATGGAGTTTTATCCTCCCGGACGGCCCGAGGCAGGAATTTCGAAAAACGCGGCTATAGGAAAAAATGTGGAGATCGGCGAGGATGTTCATATCGGCGGGTTTGCGGTCATAAAGGACGGGTGCCGTATCGGGGATTCCGCGGTTATTATGGAAGGCGTTTTTATCGGCGAAAATGTTTCTATCGGAAGCAGTACAATAATTAATCCAAATGTTTCCATATATACGGGTTCGAGAATAGGAGAGAGGTGCATTGTCCATTCCGGCGCGGTTATAGGGGCTGATGGTTTTGGATTTATGCCGGAAAACGGGGATATTATAAAAATACCCCAGATTGGTTATGTGGAAATAGGGAATGATGTTGAAATAGGCGCAAACTGCTGTATTGACAGAGGCGCATTCGGACCGACAACCATTGAAGATAAAGTGAAACTGGATAATCTTATTCAGGTTGGACATAATGTCAGAATAGGCGAAGGTACGCTGATAGCCGCTCAAAGCGGTATTGGGGGAAGTTCCAAAATAGGAAAAGTCTGTATTATCGGCGGGCAGGTTGGTTTTGCGGACCATATAAGAATAGGCGATAATGTTCACATCGGCTCGCAGGCAGGCGTATCAAAAGATACTACAGCGGGTTCGGTTGTGACAGGAACACCCGCAAGGCCCATTATGCAGACCAGAAGGGCTGAAGCGAATCTGGGAAAAATATCAGGAATTATAAAAAAGATAAAGGCCTTGGAAGAAGAGCTTGATGGGTTAAAAAAACAAAAATGAAAAAGCAGAACACAATAGCGGCAAACGTCCGGATAAAGGGCAAAGGTCTGCATAAGGGAGGAGAAAACACCGTGATTTTCAGCCCTGCTCCTCCCGGTACGGGTATAACCATAATAAACAGCGGTGAAAGGTATGTTTTAAATCCGCACCGCGTTTTTGATGTGAAAAGAGGCACATCGGTAAAGAAGGGAAAAAGCAGGATATATACCGTGGAGCATATGGTTTCCGCGGTCCGGGGCCTTGGTATAGATAATATTGCCGTGGAAATAGACGGAGATGAAATACCCTGTATTGACGGCAGTGCAAAAGCGTTTGTTGAGGCCCTGCTGAAAGCAGGGATAAAAAAGCAGGCTGCCGGAAAGAAAGCCGTGGAATTAAAGGAACCTGTTGCCGTAAAAGACGGGGAAAGTTTTATGGCGGTAATTCCTTATCCCGTTTTTAAGGTATATTATTTCGCCGATTTTTCCGGGTTCAAAGCAGGGACTATGGAGTTTTCTCTGGAAATAAATCCGGAATCTTATCGAAAAAAAATATGCGCGGCAAGAACTTTTGGATTTAAAAAAGAGATGGCAGCGCTTAAAAGGAGCGGGCTTATAAAAGGCGCTGATTTAAACAGCGCGGTGCTGATGGATAAAGGCAGGCCCGTAAATACAAAACTGCGGTATGAGGACGAACTTGTCCGGCACAAAATTCTTGACATAACCGGGGATTTCGGGCTGCTGGGCGCGGAGCTTAAGATGCTTGTGCTTGCTTTCAAAACGGGGCACAGGCACAATATAGAAGCGGCAAAGAAAATCGCGGCCCGCACGGCTGCCGCAAAGAATAAAAGCATATAACACAAGGAGGATGAAATGGATATAAAAATGGATATCAAAGAGATTATGAAGCTTATACCGCACAGGATACCGATGCTTTTGGTGGATAGAATAACGGAGCTTAAGGAAGGGGAATCCATAACGGGAATAAAGAATGTTACAATGAATGAATGGTTCTTTCAGGGGCATTATCCCGGAGAACCTGTGATGCCGGGAGTTCTTATTGTTGAAGCGATGGCGCAGACGGGCGGAGTTCTTCTTATGAGGCAGCTTGAAGGGAAGGAAGGAAAGGCTATTTATTTCATGTCAATAGACAATGTAAAATTCAGAAAGCCGGTAATACCCGGCGATACTCTTAAAATGGTGGTAACTATAGAGAAGTTTAAGGGTAAAATAGGAAAAATCCACGGAGACGCTTTTGTGGATGGAAAAAAAGTTGCAGAGGCCGATATGATGGCAATGGTAGCGGGCTGAGCAGAGGATGAAAATGATACACGAGACAGCAATAGTGTCAAAAAACGCCGTGCTGGGCAAAGATGTGAAAGTAGGGGCATTTGCCATAATTGACGACGGGGTTGTTGTGGGCGACGGATGCGAGATTGCGCCCAGGGTTCACCTGCGCGGGGGTGTTACGCTCGGAAAGAGAAATTATATAGGCGAAGGCACGCTTATGGGGGACAGGCCTCAGGATACAAAGTTTGAGGAGAAAGAGTCTTTTGTTATTGTCGGCGATGATAATGTGATAAGAGAATACGCGACAATACACAGAGCTACGGGCGAGGGCGGCGCTACCCGCATAGGGAACGGGAATTTTATTATGGGATATGTTCATATTGCGCACGAAGCGGAGATTAAAAATAACGTTGTGATAGTAAACGCGTCCCAGATAGCCGGACACGCGGTTGTTGAGGATTACGCCTTTGTCAGCAGCACTGTTCTTGTGCATCAGGGAACAAGAATAGGCGCCCATAGTATGATAGGAGGAGGCTGCCGCATCACCAAGGATGCGATGCCTTTTGTTATGGTGGTGAGCGAGCCGGCAAAAAATTTTGGTTTGAACAAAGTAGGGCTGAAGCGCAGAGGTTTTGACGAGTCAAGGCTAAAGGCTCTCCAAAGCGCTTATAGTATATTATTCAGAAAAAAGCTTATGATGAAAGAGGCGCTTGAAATGATAAAAAACGAAGTGGAACAGACCGAGGATGTAAAGCGTTTTGTTGAGTTTGCGGAAATATCCAAAAGAGGAATTATAAGGTGAAGCCGGCGGGACTGGTGGCGGGCGGCGGAAGCCTTCCTGTATTATTTCTGAAATCCGCGGCGGAAAAAGGGATTCAGATATCTGTTTTTGCGGTAAAGGGAGAAACGGAAGCGAAAGAACTCGGGAAATACGCGAAAGTGTACGAGGTTAAAATAACCGAACTGTCCCGAATTATAGATCTGTGCAAAAAAGAAGGCATTGACAGGATGGTGCTGTTGGGATATATAAGGCATGTTAATCTTGTAAACAATATAAAATTTGATATGCTCACGGTAAGGACCCTTATGAAGCTTAAGGATTTCAGGGCAGCTTCCGTGATGAGGGGAATAATAGATGTCCTGTCCGAAAAAGGAATTAAAGTTCTTAAAAGCACATATCTTCTGGAGCATCTTCTTGCCGGAAAAGGAAATACGGGAAAAACCGCTCCGGGCAGAGGCGCGGTGCGCGATATGGAACTTGGAATAAAAATGGCTAAAAAGACAGCCGGGCTTGATATAGGGCAGACGGTTGTGGTAAAAAAGGGTGTTGTTGTCGCGGTGGAAGCTATGGAAGGAACCGACAAATGTATCCGGCGGGCCGCGGAAGAAGCGGGGCCGGGGTTTGTGGTTGTGAAGGCGGCAAGGCCAAAGCAGGATATGAGGTATGATGTCCCCGTTGTCGGAGAAAAGACGATAGATCTGATAGAAAAACACAAAGGCGCGGGTATCGCGCTTGAGGCGGGAAAGACGTTTCTACTGGACAGGGAGAAGATAATAAAAAAAGCCGATAAGGCAAAAATATTCATAGCCGGTTATTAAAACGGGTTTGCTCAGGGAGTGTTAAATGATACCTATTTCAAAACCTTTGATAGGAAAAGAAGAGAAGGCCGCGGTAAGAAAAGTTCTTGATTCGGGAATAATCGCATCGGGGCCCCTTGTAAAGGAATTTGAGAGGCGCTTTGCGGCCTATCAGGGAGTGAAAAACGCGGTTGCCGCGGCAAACGGCACCTGCGCCATACATACGGCGCTTTATTCGCTAGGTATAGGACAGGGAGACGGGGTGATAACCACGCCTTTTACCTTTTTTGCAACGGCAAGTTCAATAGTTCACGCCGGAGCAGCGCCTGTGTTTGTTGATATTGAAAAAGAGGATTTTAACATATCTCCTGAAGCCGTTGAAGACGCCCTTAAAAAAGATAAAAAGAGAAAGATAAAGGCGGTCATAGTTGTCCATCTTTACGGACAGATGTGCGATATGGATGCTATTATGAAAATTGCGCGCAGATACGGCGTGAAAGTCATAGAAGACGCGGCTCAGGCGCACGGGGCGGTTTATAAAGGCAAAAAAGCCGGTCAAATAGGGGATGCCGGCACATTTTCAATGTATGCCACAAAGAATATGACTTCAGCCGAAGGCGGAATGGTTCTTTTTAATAAAGAGGGACCCGCGAAAACCGCAAGGGTATTCATAAACCACGGAATGACAGCGGCTTATCATCACGCTCATATGGGATATAATTACAGAACAACTGATATAGAAGCCGCAATCGGGCTGGAACAGCTGAAAAAACTGGACGGGTTTAACAAGAAACGCAGAGAAAATTCCGCCTTTTTGACCGGGCTTTTGTCGGGGTGTGGAATTATAGAATCGCCCAAAGAGATTAATGGAAGAACGCATATTTTTCATCAGTACACGATACGGGTTAAAAACGGCGAGCGGGACGGACTGCTTAAGCATTTGAATTCGGAAGGGATAGGGGCAAAAGTTTTTTATCCCGTTCCGCTGCACAAACAGCCTGTTTTCAGAAAATTTCCGGGAAGCAGCGCAAAACTGCCGGAGTCGGAGAGTGCCGCAAAAGAAGTAATAAGCCTGCCTGTTCATCCGGGTTTAAAAAAATCTGAGATACAGAAAATAGCCGATGCAGTCAAAAAATATACCGGGAGAAGATGATTGAAACTTAAAGGACTGGAAATGTTCGGATTTAAATCGTTTGCGGATAAAACACGGCTGAAGTTCGGAGACGGAATAACGATTGTTGTGGGCCCGAACGGTTCGGGAAAGAGCAACATATTTGATGCCGTAAAATGGGTTTTGGGAACGCAGAGCGCAAAATCACTCCGGGGAAGCAGGATGGAGGATGTCATATTTGTAGGTTCAGATGACAGAAAAACACTTGGAATGGCAGAGGTTTCCATAGTACTTGATAACTCGGGGAAGACCATAAATATGGATTATTCGGAAGTTAAAGTCACGAGAAGGCTTTACAGGTCCGGAGAAAGCGAATACTTTATAAATGACAATCAGGTAAGATTGAAAGATATAATTGAACTTTTTATGGATACGGGC
>DSBP01000311.1 GCA_011049465.1 bacterium
TAGAATTGTGTTACATTTTTTCATGGCCTAACCTCCTTATTTTATTCGCTGTTTGCCATATTATACCAATATGGCAAATTGAGGTTAGGCCTTTTTATTCATCCTAATTTGGACAGTAGTGGGATGAACCCCGTCTCTACGAATTCACAACAGCAAAACATAAAATCGTAGAGAAGGGGCTTGTCCCCTTCTCGCCTTTAACGGGCCGGGTCCTGAGCGCAGTCGAAGGATGTCCCCTTCCCGCCTTTGCTTTGAGACGGGGATAAACCCCGTCTCTACGAATTCTCTTTCGGACAGCGATGAACTCCGGCACTGCGAATACCTGGCGCGGGATTTATCTGATTACTATCTCCCCTGCCTTTATGCTTATTGCCGGGCTCTCTTTTTCCCTTCCCATATAATGAATCTCCTTCGCCCCTTTCAGCTTTTCCCTCTCCCTCTCAAAATCCTTAAACAGCCCGCTCTTGTTTACCACCACCACCCGCCCGTTTTCAGCGGTTATGCTTATCCTCGCGTTTTTCGCGGCCTGAAACCCCTCATCAAGGACAAGTTCAACATCCCCTTTTGACGCGGCAAGTTCTATTCTGTCGTAAACTCCCGGCCCGGCCCTGACTCTTATGCTGCCCGCGGCAGTGTAGGCTTTCACAACAGGTATCACATCATCCATATCCGCCTCAATGCCGCCTTTTGACGTCACAAGCTCAAGAACGCTGACCGTTTTCCCCGCGGTTTGAATGCTGATATCCGAACCCAGTTCCGCGAAGAACCCTTTTTTGGCCGTGCTGTATTTATACCCGCCGGCCCCGTCCTTTTCAAGCAAATCGGTAAAAGAACGCCTTGGCATTCCAAACCCCTGAGCGCGCATCTCAATGAGCCCTTTTTCCGCGCCGGCCCTGAAAGCAATGTTCCCGGTGACATCGGCAGTGAATCCCGCTCTTCCCGGGCCCTGCGGCCTTAACTCATGGTTTCTTTCGGTATAATATGGCGTGGACATAAGAAAAAAGGCCGCGAGCCCTGCCATGCACGCGCCCATGACCGCGACAGGCACAACCTTTGATTTGATTTCAAACCCTTCTGTCACATCTTTCTTATCGCCGCCAAGCAGCGCGTATACCGCCTCTGCCGTAATATATGTAATTCCGCCCGCCCATATAACATCAGAAAGAAAGTGGCCGCCCTGCGCCATCCTGGCAAAACCCATGGCGCTTCCGAATAGAACGGAACCGCCCAGAAACGCGTAAGCGGTTTTCCTTCTTTTTCTCCTGAGCAGGACATAAAGCGCCGCGAAATAAAACCCCATGGAACAGTGGCCGCAGGGAAACGAGTGCCCCATGCCGGGCTTGCCGAACTCAAATACATTCTTAAACTGCCACTTGCCTCCGAATTCCTCCACCTCGCGAGGCCGGGGCCTTCCCGTATAATTTTTAAGAATAACATTTATCACAAGGCCGGGCCCCAACCCTATCACAAGCATCAGGGCAAGCGCGGCTTTTCTGTACTGCCTGAGCCCGCTGTTCATGAACCCCGCGCCGAAAATGATAATAGCGGCCGCGGCAAGCAGGACAGCCGGGTACGTGCCGTATTTATAAAGCGCTGTCACAACCGGATGTCCGCCCAATAACCACGATCCCGAATCAAAGAGAAGCGCCTGGGCTTTAAGGTCAGCGCCCGTAAGTATTAATACAGGCGTAAGGAGAAATAAAAAGACAAGGCAGGCTGCGACTTTTTTCACATTCTGCCTCAGGCAAAGCCTATATCAATCGGCTTTTTAAGCCGGTGAAAAACAGATTCAACCTCATAGTTTTCTGTTACTTTTATCTCCGCGGATTCAGACAGCACGCTCAGTCCGTGCCACACATTCTTGTTTACCAGCACGCCCTTATCAAGAAGAAATGCCTCGATATTATCGGGCGAGCCCGGCTCGGCAACGAGCAGGACAGCCGTGCCTTTTACTGGCTCAAAGGTCTCCAGGGAACCGGGGTGCGCCTCAAGATTCTTGACAACATCCGGCCCGATTATGACATAACCGATTCTCCACCCCTTTGCCTCAGCATCGCCGCAAAGCACGGTAAAGACCTTTGACTTATCAGCAGGTTCAAGAACGCTGCCGTATTTCTTAAAAGACTCTCCTGTTATTCTCTTAACGGGAATCATTTTGCCGCCCCCTTCTTTTTTGGCCCTGCCACAGCCATGGTATAACGGCCAAGGTTTATATAACGCCTCGCGGCTTCATTCACATCTTTTGTTGTTACCCTGAAAATATTGTCGGTAAAAGAATCAACTTCCTTATACCCCATGCCCCAGAACTCATACAGCGCGTAGGAATCAGCCTGTGCCCCGTAATCCTGGCTTCCTATCTTGAACATTCCGTTTATATAATTTTTTGCGGCCTCAACCTCCCCATCCGTCACTCCTTTATCAACGAGTTCACTGAGCAGCTTCAGTATTTCAGAGGCGGCCTTATCCTCATTTTCCGGCGATGTTGCCGTATGTATCCTGAATGAGCCGTTCTCCATAAACCTGTCAAAGGTGGAATATATCGAGTAGCACAGGTTGAGCTCATCCCTGATGCGGCTGAAGAGCCTCGAGTCCATTCCTCCGCTTAAGACCGCGTCCAGGACCCTGAAAGCGTAATACTCGTCAGAATTGACTTTTGGCGCGGTAAACCCTATGACTATGTGCGACTGGTTTTTATCAATCTCTTCCCTTATCTCCTTTTTCGCGCGCGTTATTCTGACCGGCAGAGAAGGCTTCATTTCTCGTCCTCCCTTCCATCCCCCGAATGACTCCTCAAGCGCGGCTGCCACCCGCTCTATACCGGCGTTTCCCGCCGTGGATACAATAATATTCGCCGGATTAACATAGGTACTGTGCCAGCTTTTAAGCTCGCGCGAAGGAATCCTGTTTATCGACTCCCTGCTTCCGGGCGTGAAAAATCCGTATGGGTGCCATTCAAAAAATTCCTCGTAGAAAATCTTTGACGCAAAAAGCGCGGGGTTGTCCTTTACCCTTGCGACTCTGTTTGTTATATTATTTTTTTCTTTTCTTATTTCACCGAGGGAAAACGCGGGATACCTTACCATTTCGGCAAAAAGCCCGATAAAGTTTTCAAGGTTTTCCGGCATAACCTCAGCCGACCAGCCAAAACTCTCTTTTCCTGTGTTTGTATTGAGCACAGCGCCGATTCTGTCAATTTCAGCGGCAAACTGCGCGGCAGACAGGTTGCGTGTTCCCTTCATCATTGTCTCAAGCATAAGGTTTGTTATTCCCTTATACGCTCCTGCCTGAAGCCCCCCTTCATATATTACGCCCCCGCCGACAAGAACCCTGATTGACAGGATGTCCGAATTAACCATCTCCTTGTGTATGAGCGTCATGCCGTTTGAAAGCCGCCTCTTTTCCGCCGTCCCATGCCCGGAAACAGCCTCCTGCTTTTCTCTTGCCGCGAGGCTGTAAACGGCCTTTGCCTCCGAGAATTTCGCGAATTCCTTCGCGCTTTTTTCCGGATAATAAACCGCCATCGCGGCATTATCCGCGTATAAATACTTTTCCGCAGCAGCCTGTATGTCGCGTGTTGTGACGCGCTGCAGCCTGTCGAGATACACATCATAAAACTCATAACCCGTAAGCACCTCATAATACCCGAGGTTCATCGCCGCGCTCTCAACCTTCATATTTTCACGCGCAAGCTCGCGGGCTATGTCCGCCTTTGCCTTATTAAGCTCCCCTGCGCTGATGCCGTATTCCCGTATCTTTTCAACCTCAGTAAAAACCGCCTCAACCACATCCCCGAATTTATTTTCCCTTACTGTCGCAGATATAAAAAACGCGCCCCCAAACCTGCCCGAGAATATGTCAGCGGATATGTCATCAACAAGCTCAAGCTCCTCCTTCACAACCCTGTTTAACACCGAGCTCTCCGTGCCTCCGAGTATGCGCGCCAGCACCTCAAGCGCGGGTATGTCCGCGGAAAGCGCATCAAGAATATTAAACATAACACCCGAATACCTGCCGTCTATCGCGCCGCTATAGGCCTTATAACGGAACCCGCGGGGCTTTTCAGGCGCGCCCGAAGCTGATATTTCATTATTTGACTTTCCTTTCATGACTGAGGCCGTTTCCCTGATGTGCGCCGCGGTTTCAGCTGCGTCCACATCCCCGGAGACCGTTATTACGATATTCTTTGCTAGGTAATACTTTGAGTAAAAATCGAGCAGTTCTTCCCGGGTATATCCTTTCAGTTTCCCCGCGAAACCTATTATCGGGTCGCTGTAGCGCGACTCAAACCCGAGAGACATTATTTTCTGGGAGAGAAACGTCCTGGGGTTGTCAAGCCCCCTGTACAATTCGGCGAGAATGACCTCGCGCTCTTTTTCAACCTCCGCAGGGTCAAAGAACGAATTCACAAGCGCGTCAAACTGTATCTCTATGGCCTTTTTCACATGCTCAGATGGCAGGACAATAATGTAATTTGTGGCGTCATAAGAAGTAAAGGCATTGTTGTAGCCTCCCAGCGCCTTTATCTCCCTGTCAATCACGCCCAGCCCCCGCGTCTTTGTCCCCTTAAACATCATATGCTCGATAAAATGCGACATTCCCTTTTCATTATCAGACTCAAAAGCCGCGCCAACCCTTATCCAGAAGTTTACCGCGGCAACAGGCGCAGCCCTGTTTTCCCTGATTATGACAGTAATTCCGTTGTTCAATACCTCGCGATAAACCTCACCTGTGTAATCAGCCATTATATTACCTCTCTGAATGAGTATTAAGCCGCAGACAAACGCCGCTTTTAAAACAAAACTTTTCAAACCCGCATTCTTCATCTCAACTCCGTTATTATCAGGCGCGTACCAGTCCTTGATTTTATGGAAAAACGGCCCGGCGCAGCGGGGACGAAGACAACCGCGCCTTTTTTCAAGGCCATATTACCGCCCTGCCACAAAAGGGACGCTCCGGCCTCAGCCGCAAAGACCATCAAAGGCGGGGTTTTATCCATTTGGATCACGCCTCCTTTTTTCAGAACCGCTTCTTTAACCCTGAAAAACTCACACGAGGCCATGCTTCTTATAAACGTTCCCTTCTTTTTTGCCGCGGCTATCCTGCGGCCCGCGGTTATGGCTTTCACGGCCCCAATGGCAGAAGCTATATCGGGCCTCCTGTCAGGGCTGCTTTTTTCCCTGCCCCAGTCATAGAGGCGGTATGTGACGTCACTATTCTGCTGTATCTCAAGCACAAGGTTTGACGGCCCCAGCGAGTGAACCGTTCCCGCGGGCACAAAATAACCCTCTCCCTTTTTTGTATTGCACCTCTTTAAAACAGCGGTTATAAACCCAGCCTCCGCCAGTTTTGCCGCCTCCCCGGACGAAATACGCCTTTTAAAACCGAGCAGCAGCCATGACTTTTTTTCAGCGCCGAGAATATACCAGAATTCGGTCTTGCCGCTTTTCAACCCCGCTTTTTTCGCCGCCTTATCATCAGGGTGTACCTGGACAGAGAGTTTTTCCCCGCAATCAATGACCTTAACAAGGACGGGAAATACCCCGTTATGCGCGGCAGCCATGCCGCGGCCAAGCATGGCAGCGCCGTGCCGCCTTACGAGCTGAATAAAATCCCTGCCTTTATGGGCTCCGTTAAGAATGACCGAACCTTCTCCGCCCGTATCAGGCGCAAAGAGCGCCTCGCCTGTTTTATACGGCCTTGCCCCGCTGTAAATCCGGGAAAGGGCCCTTCCCGCCCATATCTTTTCCCTAAAGACAGGGCTCAACTCCATGGGATACGGATTAAACCCCGCCGCTGCTCTTTTTTTTATTTTTTTTGCTGCCATCATCAGTACTTCCTTTTAATATATGAACCGGGGAAATAA
>DSBP01000002.1 GCA_011049465.1 bacterium
TAAAAACAGCTTTCAAAAGCCGGCCGAAGTCTGTCCATATGCGAAAAATACGCGGATAAACGGCTAAAACCGGTTAAAACCAGCAACGGGAATTTGCGCCGCCGCAAAAAACAAAAAAAAAGCGATACTTAGACGCATTTAAATATGAAGTTGCGGAACCGCTGCATGCGCAACCCCTCAATTGACAACCGCCTCATTATGTGTTAAATTGTAAAAAAAGAGACAGGGGTGAATTGGTGTTTGATGACGATGATTTTAAGATAAGCATGGATGACATCAAGGATATGGTCTCCGAGCTTTTCGGGGAAAAGATTGAAAAAGTCGACGCAGCCTCGGCAAAAGAGCTTCTTAAACAGGAAACCGATGAATTTATGAAAATCGGCCTGGAAGAAATAAATGAATTTTCAGCGGCAGAGCAGGATGAATCGTCGGTTTTAAAGGATTACGAAACCGAAGATACACTTAAGCCCGCGCCCGCCAATCCCGTCGAATTAAGGAAGCAAATCGAGCTTGAAATAAGGGAAAAAGTGGAGCGCGAGCTTGCGGATGAAAAATCAAGAAAAAAAGAAGAGATGCTCAAACGCATAGAGGAGGCAAAAAAGGATTCGGCTGCCTATGCCTCAGAACTCTCTTCCGCGGCAGCGGCGAAAAAAGACACGGGGCTTAGTTTTCAGGAAAGAATGCAGATTATCGAGATGTTCGATTATTCACAAAAACTATTCGCGGCCCTTCTGTCCAAGCTGATAAAAAAACCGGCTGTGGAAAACATGATGCTCAAAACCCTTGAAAAATCCGTGATGAAATTCCAGGATATCCTGAAAAAGGCCAATGTAAACCAGTATGGAAAGGTCCGCGGCGACGGGACCATAGAAACAGCAAGGCTTGCCGCGAACCTGAACGCGGTTTACCTGCCGGAAGAGAAGAAAAACGAGAAGTTTTACTCCGCGCTCAAATACATATTTGAGGAGAGGCTCATAGCAGCCGAGCTTGTAACCGGAATAGAAGTAAAGGACAACCTGCTCTCAAACCTTTTTACCCAGCTTGATTCCGTATTTGAAAAGAGAAGGTATCCGAAAAAACTGGCTGACATATTCAGTTCCAAAATAATTCCCGAAACCACCCTTAAACCCGGAGAATAAAATGGATGATAATTTAAAAAAACTTTCAGATGAAGAAGAGGCGCTTTTAAGGGAATTTGAAGAGGAGCGCAGCAGGGCGCGCAGCAGCATGAATACGGATATACGGGAGGAGCTAAAGCAGGAGCTCGCCGAGCAGGTAAAGGAATCAATGGAAATGGAGATGAAGGGCGGGGTTGAACAGCAGGTAAAACAGGCCTTTGAAAGCGCTGTTGACATAGAGGTTGAAAAGGCATTAAGCGTGGAAGACATGAAAAAGCAGATTGAGGCTGAGGTCAGGAAAAAAATAGAGGATGAGACCCGCGAGCGCCTTAAAAAAGAGATGGAAGAAAACATAAGAAAAGAGGTTGAGGAGAGGGAAAAGGGAAAAAAAGACGAACTTCTCAAAAAAATACAGGCATTCAAATACCTGGAAGACGAGATGAGGCAGGAGCAGGAAAAAGATGCAAAAGAAAAGGAAAAACTGATTGAAGAGCTGAAACAAAAGGAATCCGCCTTAAAAGAGACCGACCCGGCTCTCAGGGAAAAACTGAAGGAAGAACTGAAAAAAGAACTTGAGGAGGAGCGCCTGAGAAAAAAAGAAGAGCTTCTCCGAAAAATAGAAACAGCAAAGGAGCAGTCGAAAAAAGAGGAGAGCAATAAGCCCGGGTTTTCTCAGAATGAAAAAGTGACCATTCTGCAGATTTTTGAGGAATCGCAGAATGTGATGAACTCGATACTCTCAGCGAGGCTCAGCAAAAAAGAGGTTGATTCGGTATTTTACGACGCGCTTTTGCGGGCACTGGACCGTCATCCGGCTGTTTTAAAGAGGGTCATGTATGACAAAACAGGGAACCCGATGCCCGGAGGGATGCTTAACACTTCCCGGCTGATTGCAAATACGGACATGCTGGAGGCCAAAGACGAGGAGCAGCGTGCGCCTAAAATGTTTGAAGCGCTGCGCGCTGTCTTTGAGGAAAGGCTCGCGATGATAGAGAAGCTGACGAGCGCGGACATAAGGAATAAAATTGCCCTTGATACCCTGAATCATATGAAAAAATCCATGTCACGCAAGGGATACGGGATAAAAACAGAATCAATTTTTATAAAACAGATTTTTCCGTCTGTGCTGCCCGGAGCCAGGTAGAAATATGGAAAACATGGACATTCTTCTTTCAAGGCAAAAGCTCGAGGAAATTGAGGAGTCCACGCTCGCTCCTTTCGCGATGAAATCAAAAAATACCCGCGGAAGAAAGCACAAAGAGCCGGAGCACAACTACCGCACCTGCTACCAGCGCGATCGCGACAGGATAATCCACTCGACAGCCTACAGGCGGCTTGAATACAAGACTCAGGTATTTGTCAATCTTGAGGGGGATTATTACAGGACGCGCCTTACCCACACATCAGAGGTTGTCCAGATAGCCCGCTCAATAGCAAAAACTTTGAGGCTCAATGAGGAGCTTACTGAGGCAATAGCGCTCGCGCATGATATAGGGCATACTCCTTTCGGCCATTCCGGAGAGGAGGCGCTTAACGCGCTTATGAAGGATGAGGGAGGGTTTGAGCACAACCTGCAGAGCCTGCGCGTGCTTGACGAGCTTGAGGAAAAATACCCCGATTTTCCCGGCCTTAACCTCTCATACGAGACAAAAGAGGGAATAGTAAAACACAGGACAGATTATGACTCGCCGTTCATAAAGGATTATGAACCCGCTCTCATGCCCTCGCTTGAGGCGCAGGTGGTAAACCTGGCCGATGAGATAGCGTATAATTCGCATGATGTGGACGACGGAATAACATCAGGCATTCTCACCATAGAAGCGCTCAAGCGGATTAAGATATGGCCCAAAATTGAGGCAAAGTTTGACATGAGCAAATATGAGTCGCTCCCTCTTGACATTAAAAAATACAATATAACCCGCTCCCTCATAAACGTCCAGATAACGGACCTTGTGACAAATACCGCGGAAAACCTCGGAAAAAACGGGATTGACTCCATTGATAAGGTCCGCGGTTTTAAGGAACTTCTTGTCGGTTTTTCCCCGGAGATGAGTGAGATGCACAGGGATTTAAAGCAGTTCCTTTACACCAATTTTTACAAGAATTATAAGATTATAAGGATGGAATACAAGGCTGAAAAAATCATCAGCGACCTGTTTAGGATATATTACGAGCGCGGGTGCGTCAAAGATAAAAGGAACCCGAAGATAAATAATTCCATCCTGCCGCCTGAAATGGTAAAAAGGCTCTCCAGGGATTCATTAAAAAGGGTGATATGCGATTATATCGCCTCCATGACTGACCGCTTTATACTTGACGAGTATAAAAAACTCTTTGATCCCTATGAAAAGGTATGACGCGAAACCGCTACACTCCGCGCGGTATTGTCCTTGTCCCTTCCTTCGAATGCACGGCACGCTGCCGCCACTGCAACAATGATTTTGATTCTCCGCGCGCTGCCGGGGCAATGGATACGCAAAAAGCGCAGGATATTCTTGAAGAGGCAAAGCAGAACCATATATCCTCCCTTCAGCTTGCCGGCGGCGAGATTACGCACCGCCCGGAATTTACCGCGGCCGTTATCAGGCGCGCGCTCGCCCTTAAGATGAAGGTGCACAAGCCGCCGACAAACTGCTTCATTGGCCAAGACAGAAGGGCTGCCGCCGGTTTTTTTAAAAGCCTCAGGGAATGCGGGTACACATCAGGGTTCAGAATCTCAATTGACCCGTATCACAACGGAAAAATACCGCTGTCATATATCTCGGCTTTCATAAAGGAATACTCGGAATTTTTCAGCCCGTCATCCCTTACAATAGGGTCATGTTATTATGACAAAAGAGAGATATTCAGCCTTTATGACAGGCTTATCATACTTCTCATTCAGGAGGGCTTTAAGGATGTCTCTTACTCTCCTGAAAAAAAACGATTCCTTCTGGATGGCAGCAGCATTAAATTCGGCATCTGGAAGCCGACAAGGCCGTCGTGGAAACCGCTTGAGGACAGCGAGGTGGATTTAAAAATTCTGGAAACTACACGGGCATGCCTTGGCCCCAAAGGCATGGGATATCTCTGGATAGAGCCTTCGCTGGATGTGAGGCTCTGCTCGTGCAACGGCGGCATGTTTAACAACTGTCTTTTGGCGGGAAACCTCGGCAAAGAGAGCCTCGCGTCAATTATTGCGAAAGCGCGTCAAAATCCCCTTATTACAATACTGGCAAACGAAGGGCCCGCAGGGCTGCGGCGGGAGCTTAACAGGGAAGAGCCTGTTCTTGACGTGTCAAAAAAATATACTCATATGTGCGAATTGTGCTGTGAAATACTGAACAACAAAGAGTTTGTAAGCCGCCTGTTAGATGCTCCGGAAGAAGCTGATTAATCATTTTTCCTTTACCATAACCTCAATCTCCCGGCTGGTGTTTTCTCCGAAATATTTTGAAGAGGCCTCTATCATATAGGGAATGACCCGCCTTAAGTCCCTTATCCCGTCGGACATGCAGGAGGTTGTCTTCCAGATGTTTTTCATCTCGCCGTTTTCTTTTGTATCTTTTGTGCTGTAGGTGTCAACAACAAGGAACTTTTTATAAGTTACATAGCTTCTTGTCCTTGTCTCGTAGCCGGTTACGCCGTATTGCGGGTCCGTTGACCTGTAGGCGTGAATGCGCGTCTCGCCGTCTTCCTGCCTGATAGTGGCGTATGAATTTTCCCATGTCCCCACAACGCCCCAGACCGGAGCGGAATAGGAATAGGTGTGCTGCTGAGGCTCGCCTATGCCGTATGAGAGGAATATTATGAGGCCCGCTTTCGCCCTGTCCTTAAACTCAAGCTGTGTGTATCCCCTCTCTTTCAGGGCCCGGGCAAGATGAAACGCGTATTCCTGAAACTGCAGGTCGTCCCTGTCCGTATCCTTATTGCCGGCCGCGAGCACATAGGTTTTGTTTTCCACCGGGGCCATGCCGCGTATGGAATCAACCTTGACAAGGTAGCCCCTGGCGCAGCCTGCCGCAAGCGCGGCGAGCAAAACAGCGGAAATCAGCGTGTATGCCTTTATGCGTCCCATAAAGTTCTCCTTATAATACAGAATGAAATTGCCTTGTAATTAGACGTTTGAAGCCCCTGCAAAACTCGCTATTTTTTTAGTTTTTTTGTTTAAAGTAATTATCCCTATTAATCCTGCAGTGATATGATGTTATCAGGGCCGGCCTGTTTAGTCAATAATTTTCCGCTACCCACCCCGTCCTGCGGTAGTGCGTGTTGGGGCAAAGGTTGTTTTGTAATCGTATTAACTTTAAACTTTAAAATTTCAGTTTTCAGTTGCCTTTGTTGAGGTGGGCCGGAGCGGGCAGCGGAGAAATTTCGCCGATTTACATCGGCGGGGAGCCGGTTCATCTGTTGACTCGTGAATATGCGCGATTAGGCTTGCGCGGGTTTTAGGGCGGCCTGAACGCTGATGTGCTTTGATGTTTGGGATGGCGTTGAATAGAGCACAGCACAGACGCGCCCTGAGTTCTCGACGAAATTTTCCGCTGCCAGCCCCGTCCTGCGTCAGTGTGTGTTGCGGCAAAGGTTGTTTAGCAACCTGCAAAAAGCAGAAAAATTATTCGTAGAGACGGGGTTCATCCCACTACTGTCCAAATTAGCCAAACCCAAGGACCATTTGTCTTGTATCGGCATCAATGTTTCCATCGGCTTTGTAGGGGTCATTTAACCAGTCCCATAGATTCCTTCTGCTGAATAAATTCA
>DSBP01000281.1 GCA_011049465.1 bacterium
CTTTCAGCCTGTCAAAATCGTCAAATATAAAGAGCGCGGACGCAGCGTCAAAAAATCCGGCGATTGAGCCCTTTGGGCACGGATGCTTTACCTGCGGGTTAAAAAGCCCGAGAAATACATCATCCGCCTCTTTGGTTGACTCGTTTGTCTCAACCGAGAAAAACCTTACAGACTCAACCGTATCTCCGTTAAGCTCTATTCTTACCGGATAATCATAGTCAGGGGTAAATATATCCGTTATGCTTCCCCTCACAGAATACTCAAAGACATCATATACCTTGGGCCGGCGTTCATAACCGTTCGCGTTTAATGACTCAAAGAGCCGCGCGGTCTCAAGGTTATCGCCCTTTTTAACCTTAAAATTCCCTTCGGCAACATAAGGCGGCGCCGGAATCATCTCTCCAAGCGTGTTCATTCCGGTTATAACAATGTTTCTTCCGGGGCCGCAGAGTTTTTTATATACAACAGCCCGCTCCCGCGAGAGTTCTTTTGAGGGTTTTATGTGGCTGTAGACGAGGCTGTCGTCTTCAGGGTAATAGAGCGGTTCCAGGGGGCTTTTCGCGGCTTTAAGCAGGCTCTTGACCTCGCTGAACAACCCGTAGGCATTTTCAGGAGCGGTTATTATTAAAAGGCTTTCTTTGAGCTCTTCGGCGAGCAGTGAATAGACCATCCCCGCGAAACAGCCGGAGAGGGGCTCTGCTATAATGTTCCTCTCTCCCTGCTTTATCCGGCTAAATATCTCCTGAACTTCCTTTAACCCGCGGAGTTTCTCAAACATAATTATCGGTTCCGGCAAGACACCGGGTTACTTTAAAAATCCGCTTATTATCCCCTCAATAAACGCGTCCACCTTAAAATGAAGCAGTATGTGCATGGTTATATTGGCGTAAACACCCGCCATAATATCATCCATCATTATGCCGGTGCCGCCGTGAAGCTTTTCAAACTGCCTTGCCGGCGGCGGCTTTATTATGTCGAATATGCGCGAGAGAAAGAACCCCATAATCATATTCACAAAACTGAGCGGTATCAGGAACATCGTGACCATATACCCGGCAACCTCATCTATTACAACCTTTCCCGGGTCCTTTTTTCCGAAGATTACGGCCGCGTAATTGGACGCCCAGATGCCCGCAAGCGTGATTATCACCGCTGACAAAACGTAAAACGGCCAGCTCATCCTGCCGAAGATGAACCAGTAAAAAGGAAGAAAAACGATTGTCCCGGCTGTCCCGGACGCAAAAGGAAAATATCCCGAATAAAAAAATGTGGAGATCAGTATTATTATTCTGCGCATTGGAGCGGGCCTTAAATCTCTTCCTCAAAGATTTTCTTGTTTTTAAAGAAATACTCCAGCCCGGAGATCAGGGCAAAAACGGTCGCGAGAAACATGAGCCAGTAAGGCACTATTTTAAGCATCACGGAATCCACGGAAAACCCCATTATTTCCGGCGGCTTGATGCCGTAATGGACAAATGTATTGTGCGCGGCTATTAAGAGCAATATGACAAGTATTGCCGTTATCTCCGTAATTGTCTTTGCCTTTCCCCAGTTTGACGCGCCTATTATATCCCCGCGTTTTGCCGCTATAATCCTTATGCCGGAAATAAGAAACTCCCTGCTTACAATTATTATCACCATCCAGGCAGGCACGATCCTCAGCCAGACAAAACAGATAAGCGCGGCGAAAACAAGTATCTTGTCGGCCAGCGGGTCCATAACCCTGCCAAAATTTGACTCAACCTTGTATTTTCTGGCTATGTAACCGTCCAGAAAATCGCTTATTGAAGCTATGACAAATATAGCAAAGGCCAGGTAGCTGAAGAGCATCCTCTCGTCATTTTTTCCTTCCAAAAGCAGCGGTATAAAAAATATTATCAGTATCATCCTGAATACGGTTATCCTGTTCGGCAGCCTTTCAATAAAGGTTTTTTTCACTTCACCTCTCCTGTAACATCAAAGTTTTTCACTCCTGTTATTACGGCCCTGTAAAACATCCCTGTTTTCAGCGTTTTTTTGGAACGCAAAATAATATACCCGTCAATATCGGGCGCGTCAGATTCCGTTCTTCCTACGTATACATTCTTCCCCTTTTTTCCTATGACAAGAACATATGTTTTCCCGCCTTTTCTCTGAAGGTTATTATAAAGGTAACTTTTCGCGGAATCAAGCCTTAAAATCCGCTCCCTGCGCCTTATCTCTTTTGCCGGTATTTTCCCGGGAAGCCTGTAAGCCCGTGTTCCGGGCTCGTCCGAGTAGGCGAATACCCCTGCCCTGTCAACCCTGTTATTAATTATGAACTCCCTTAACTCCCCGAAAGCAGCTTTTGTCTCTCCCGGATATCCCGTTATAAAAGCCGTCCTGACCGCTGTTTTTCCCGGCAGAGCCCTCAGAATACCTGTTATTTCATCTATTTTTTTTCTTCCATACCCCCGCCGCATGCTCTTTAAAATCCGGTCATTTACATGCTGAAAAGGAATGTCAACATAACGGCACAGCCTCTTTTCCTTTTTCATTAGGGCCGCTATGCCCCTTATCACTTCACTGTCCGGATAAAGATACAGGAGCCTCACCCAGATTTTTTTCTTCACTCGTTTGAATATCTTTTTCAGAAGCGGCACGAGCATCTTTTTTCCGTAATTATCAACGCCGTAATACGCAAGGTCCTGGCTTATGAGGTTTATCTCCTTAATGCCCGCGGCCGCAAGGCGCTCAATCTCCGCTGTTATATCGGAGATTTTACGCGACCTGTATTTCCCTTTGATGGAAGGTATGAGGCAGAACGAACACTTATGATTGCAGCCTTCGGCTATTTTGACATAAGCGGAATATGGGTTTAAAAGCGCCGCGCGCTCCTCCCCTTTGTACACAAAAGGCCTGCCCGACACATATACCCCGCCTTTTTTTACGGCCATTGCCACGTTCATCAGGTCATTAACGCCCACCCACGCGTGTATCTTTGGGAATTTTTTCCTCAGTTCTTTTATGTCCCCGGAAACATAGCATCCGGCGACAACTATTTTGCACTCCGTGTTTTGTCTTGTCTTTTCAAGCATCTCTTTTATGGCTTCCCGTGATTCTTTGCGCGCGGACGCGAGAAAAGCGCATGTATTAATCACTATCACGTCGGCTTCAAGAGGGTTTTTGGTCAGGACATAACCGTCAAGCGCGGAGAGCATGCACTCGGTATCAACGGTATTTTTGGGGCAGCCAAGGGATATTACGCCTATTCTCATCGGTTAAAGCCTTTTCTTGCGAGAATTCCGGGCAGCTTACCTGTAATTGTCAAACTGGATATCAATCCCAAAATCCTTTGCCTTTAACGCCGCCATAACTTCCTGGAGGTCGTCTTTTTTCGGGCCTGACACGCGGACAACATCCTTTTGAATGGATGCCTGTATTTTTTTCAGCCCCAGCTCTTTAATATATTTCACGACATCTTTCGCTTTTTCCTGCGGTATGCCGTCCTGTATTTTTATCTTCAGCAGCATGCGCTGGCCCGATGCCTCGGGCTCGTCATTTGAAAGGGCCTTGAGCGGAACCCCCCGTTTTACCATCTTGTTCAGCAAAACATCCTTTGCCGCGCGCGCCTTGTAGTCATCAGCGGTATTGATTGTTATTTCCCGCTCTTCCTTGTTTAATTCTATGGTTGTACCTGAATCCTTAAAATCATACCTGTTTACTATTTCCCTGAGCGCCTGGTCAACGCCGTTTAAAACCTCCTGCAAGTCAACCTTTGAGACAATATCAAACGAACTGTCTTTTGCCATGTTTTATGCACCCCCTTCTTCCGCTGTACCCGCGCTTCCCTGCTGTTCCGGCGCTGCTTCTTCGGGCGCTTTTGTCGGGACAGGAGTGGGCGGCGTGCGCTTAAAACCCTGCGACCTGTCTATGAACCAGTTTTTGCCGGCCTGAAAAACAAGCCCGTTTATTACCTCACCCTGCTCGCCAATAAGCCCTGTGGGCTGGCCGTTTATAACAAACTCCACACCGGCCGCGTTGCCTACAAGAAAAACAACTTTATCAACGCCTTCCCATCTCTTCTCCTGCCCTTTCTTCAGGAGAAAATCCTCTTCCCTTCCTTCGGCCCTTGACTTCATCCACACATCATCCGACGCTTTGGCCACCACATCAAGGACGTCCTTTTTATCCTTTACAATATAAATATTCTTTCCCTCCTCTATCACGGCCCTGTTCTTGTTCATCGCGCTGACCGATAAAGCGATTATAACCCCGATTATTACCACAACAACCGCTGACGCGGCTATTATTACCGTGTTTTTGTTTTTTAACAATTCTCCGGTGAGGCTGAAAGCAGGCCCATCATTCCTTGGTTTCGGCTCCTTGTCCTTTACCACCTCTTCCCTGAGCATCTCCCTTTTAAGCTCTTTTTTCTTTTCCTGCTCCTTTACAAAAGGCGTGGCTGCGAAGAGCTCAAGAATTTCGCTGACGTTCAGTTTAAGGTATCTGGCGTATGTCTTTAAAAACAGCTTCATATAAATCGGTTTGTCCATATCCTCAAGCCGTTCTTCCTCCATGGCGCGCAGGTAAAACGCGTCTATTTTCAGCACGCGCTGAATCTCCTGATGTTTTAAGCCCTGTTCTTCCCTTGCTTTTTTAAGTATTTCACCGTATCCCTGAAGCATTGTTTTCTCCTTTTTGGGTTTTTAAAACCCCGAGCCCATCAGGTCGCCTGCGTTAATCTCGTCAACGCCTTTGGGCACTGTAAATGTAAAATTTGAGTCCGAGAACTTTTCCTCTTTTTCCGCCTCCGCCGCCTTATAGTTCACAATGTTTGAAAAACCCACTTCCATTACGGATCCTTCAAAATCCATTGCCATGGAGACGGGTTTAAGCGTCGCCTTGTTAATTTTTACGGTTATCTTGTCGTATTCAAGATCCTGCTTTTTTTTCGGCGTCATTACCAGCGTATACAGGTTTTCTGTCTCCGAAAACTTCGTGTTGCTTATTTTAACATAATATTCTATCGAGGTCTCAATCTCTATGTAGAAATTGAGGTTAAATCCCGCGTCTTTTACCTTTTGCACTATCACATTCGCGGCCGCGGGAGTGTACACCCACAGTGTTTCACCGTCGCTTACCATAAGCTGTTCCATCTCTTTCGGCTCAGTATAATGAACCTTAAACTTATCCTCTCCCTTAATAATCACGCTCCCCTTTATGGCGGGCCCGGGGTCCATGCCCATATAAACTGTCCTTACCGAGATATCGGCTGACATTGCGTGCCTGTCCATATTTGCCCTTTTAAGCCGCGCCATCAAAACATCTATTTTTTCCTCTTCCGGGCTCTTATAAACAGCCTTTGCCGCGGCAGTAGGTGTGGAAACAGGGGTTTTTTTCACGGCAGGAGAAGGAGAGACAGCGGCTTTTACTTCAGCAGGCTCAACCGCTTCAGGTTTTTTTTCCGCATCAGCATCCGCAGAGGGCACAGGCGTGTCTTCTTTTGTTATGGGAACCATCTCGTCCCCCTTTATGCTGCTGTCCCCGCCTTTCCCAAGCAGGCACCCGCAGGACAACAATGCCAATACCAAAACAACAAAATGCGCTTTTCTAAACATATCTCCTCCGTTCATAACTGATACAGGATAGTATTTTAAGGATATTATACGATAAAATCAAGCAAAATTTAACTACTTAAATAAAAACCGGGGTACTACAGTTTAAATTTACAATTTGCAAGTGGACGGCAAAGAAGAAACGAACCGGTTTTTGCAGGCTGCTAAACAACCATTGCCCCAACACCCACTATCGCAGGACGGGGCGGGCAGTGGAAAATTTTCCTGATTTAAAGCCTAGCAGGGTGCTGAAA